>NZ_JBHWIV010000001.1:138538-282042 GCF_042731675.1 Kitasatospora sp. NPDC059827
TTCCGTCGTGCCGCGGGGGTCCGGGGCTCCGGCCCGGGCGGGTACGCCCTCTTTGTGGCGCGGCCGCCCGCCGCGCAGCACCGGCCGGCCGAGCCGCGCGGCCTCCTCGTTGCGCCGCAACTCCCAGCCGCCGTCCGGCCGGTGGAGCACCGCGGAGTGCCAGGGCGTCATCCAGGCGTCGGCGGCGGCCAGCAGCCGGATGCCGAACTTGGGCGCCCCGGCCGGCTGCGGATGGATCGACAGCCGCACCGCCCGAGGATGCTGCTCGGCGATCAACTCGCCCCAGGCGCGACTGCGTTGGATCACCCCGTAGGCGCGTCGACGGCACTCCCGCTGGAGGGCCGACCTGGTGCCGGGGAAGTTCACGGCGTCCTCGGTGAGGAAGCGGGTGATGCCCCGGTAGAGCCGCAGGGTCTCCTGCTCGGTCAGCACCTGCTCGCGCAACTCCTCGACGCTCGGCGCGTACCGCTCGTGCACCCGGGCGCGCTTCTCGTCGTACGGCAGGTCGCCGAGCACCGCCCGCAGGTCGAAGGTGTCCAGGTGGCGCAGGCCCTCGCGCTCGATCATCGCGGTCAACTCGTCGGAGTACTCGTCGATGTGGTGGTCCGGGACGTCGATCAGGTCGCCGAAGATGTGGCCGTCCGAGCAGATCAGGATCCGGGCGCCGGGCGGGTGGATCCGGGCTATCCGCTCGCAGAGCTCGTCCAGGAAGGTCAGCGACAGGCGCTCGCCCTCGTCGGGCAGGTGGCCGAGCACCTTGGCCGGGTTCGGCGACTTGCAGGGGAAGCCCGGGAGGGTGAGGACGATCGGCTCACCGGCCGCGATGAAGTCCGCCAACTGCGCCAGCTGGAAGGGGAAGTGCTCGGGCCGGGCGTCGAACTCCGGGTCGGAGGCGCGGCGGTGCGGGAGCAGCAGGCCGAGGACGCGGGCGGCGAGCTGCGCCGTCGACGGCTGACCGGGGGCGCTGGTGACGAGGGTGGCGGTGCCGACGGGCGGCATGATGGATCTCCTCCGGGGGCGGCGGGTAGGGCTGGTCGGTGGGTGGGGCGAGGGGGCGGGGTGCTCAGCGGCGCCGGTCGTAGGCGACCGGCAGCCGGTTCACCCCGCGGGCCAGGACGGCCGGGATCCAGGCGAGTTCGTCCAGGCCGTCCCCGGGCGCACCGGCCGGGCGCAGCCCGTCCAGTCGGCCGACCAGGGCGTGGACGGCGATCTGGAGCTCGGCCCGGGCCAGGGCGGCGCCCGGGCAGTAGTGGATGCCGTGGCCGAAGGCGAGGTGGGCGTTCGGCGTGCGGTCGAGGTCGAGGCGGTCGGCCTCCGGGAACTGCGCGTCGTCCCGGTTGGCGGCGCAGAGCGAGACGATCACCGAGTCGCCGGCCGGCACGGTGGTGCCGAACAGGTCGCTGTCCTCGGCGAAGAAGCGCCAGGTGGTGAGCTCGAACGCGGCGTCGTGGCGCAGCAGTTCCTCCACCGCCCGGGCCAGTCGGCCGGGCTCGTCGAGGCCGGCGCGCAGCGCGGCCAGCTGCTCGGGGTGGCGCAGCAGGGTGATCAGCATGGTGGTGATCTGGTTGGTGACCGGCTCCTGGCCGGCTACCAGCAGCTGGAACACGATCGAGTCGAGCTCCTCGCGGCTCAACTCGCCCGCGTCGTGGGCGGCGACGAGTCGGCCCAGCAGGTCCTCGGCCTCGGTCCAGCCCGGCTCCCGGCAGTCCGCGCGCTTGCGGGCGACCACCTCGGCGATGTACGTCTGCAGCCCGCGCAGCCGCGCCTCGTAGGCCGGGCGACCAGGGTCCTGCGGGCCGACCGGCTGGACCACCTTGCCCCAGTCGCGGTCGAAGCGCTCGGCCAACTCGGCGGGCAGTCCGATGACTTCGGCCAGCACCCGGAAGGGGTAGTGGGCCGCGAAGCCCGCCACCAGGTCGGCGCCGCCGGTGGCGGGCAGGCCGTCCACCAGCGAGTCGGCGAGCTCCCGCAGCCGCGGGCGCAGCGACTCCACCCGGCGCGGGGCGAAGGCGTCCAGCACCAGGCGGCGCATCACGGTGTGCTTGGGCGGGTCCTGGTGCAGCAGGTGGACCTGGAGCTGGGAGTGCTGCGGCTCCGGCATGATCGAGGCCAGCCGGCGCCAGTTCTCGTTGCCCAGGCTGTGGTTCTTGCCGAGCCGGGGGTCGTTGAGGGTCGCGTGGGCGGCCTGGTGGCCGGTGACCAGCCAGGCGTGGATGCCGCTCGGGAACTCCACCCGGTGCACCGGCCCGGCCTCGCGCATCCGGGCGTAGAGCGGGTACGGGTCGCTCTTGTAGGCCTCGCCGTACAGCGGGACGGGGCTGGGGAGCCGGTCGTGCCCGTACGGGCAGCGCGGGGGTTCGGCCTCGCCCGGGGCCTGCGCCCCGGTTCCGGACGTGGTGGGCATGGGGGCGGTGTCGGTCCATACGGTCATTCGTGGGTTCATCCTGTTCATTCGTAGGATCGGGAGGCCCGGGGACGCGGGGTATGGCTTGTGTCGGTTCCGCCGTAGTTGTGTCTTCCCGTGAATGGCCGCCCCGCGTCCCGCGACGACTCGACTGCTCATTTGGGAAACGCGGAACGTGATCGCTTGTATGGACGTGTCAGCGAGGTCGTCTGCCGGGAAAACTGCACATACGACCGAGGAGGACCTGGTGCCCGAACTCTGGGCTGGGACGGACGCGGGCAAGGGCGAGCACCACTGCTGCGCGATCGACACCGACGCTGCCGAGCACGTCTCGCGCAGGGTGCCGAACAACGAGACCGAGCTGCTGCAGCTGATCGCCGACGTCCTGGACGCCGCCGACGGTGACCCGGTGACGTGGGCGATCGACCTGAACGCCGGCGGAGCCGCCCTGTTCATCGCGCTGCTGCTCGCGCACGGCCAGAGGGTCGTCTACATCCCCGGCCGGACCGTCCACCATGCCTCCGCCGCCTACCGCGGCGACGGCAAGACGGACAGGAAGGACGCCTTCGTCATCGCCGACACCGCCCGCATGCGCCGCGGCCTCCTGCCCCTGCCGGATACCAGCGGGATCGCGGTCGACCTGAGGATTCTCACCGCCCGCCGCCTGGACCTCTCCGCCGACCGCACCCGGGCGATCAACCGGCTCCGCGCCCAGATGCTGGAGTACTTCCCCGCCCTGGAGCGGGCCTTCGACTACAGCGGCAACAAGGCCGCGCTGGTCCTTCTGACGGGCTACCAGACCCCGGCCGCCCTGCGCAGGATCGGACCGGCCCGGCTGGTGACGTGGCTGAAGAACCACGGGGTCCGCACCACGCCGACCGCGAAGGCCGCCGCGGACGCGGCCGTCACCGCCGCCGAGGCCCAGTTCACCGCTGTCCCCGGGGAGAAGAGCTACGCGAAGACGGCCCACACCCTGGCGAGGGAGGTGATGACCCTCGACCAGGAGATCGCCGAGCTCGAATCCCTGATCGAGGAGCGGTTTCGCGAGCACCCCGACGCCGAAGTGATCACGAGCATGCCCGGCATCGGCGACACGCTCGGCGCGGAGTTCATCGCCGCGACCGGCGGCGACATGGCCGCCTTCGGCAGCGCGGACCGCCTCGCCGGAGTCGCCGGCCTCGCACCCGTGCCACGGGACTCCGGCAAGATCAGCGGCGACATGCGCAGGCCCCGCCGCTACAGCCGGCGCCTGCTGCGGATGTTCTACCTCTCCGCCCAGACCGCCTCCATCCACTGCCCGGAGTCCAGGCGCTTCTACCAGCGGAAACGCGCCGAGGGGAAGTCGCACGAGCAGGCGATACTCGCCCTCGCCAGGCGCCGTCTCAACGTGCTCTGGGCCCTCATACGCGACCGCCGAACCTTCGAAACCAGCGCGGCCCGAGCCGGTGCCATGGCGGCATGACCCGATCACAGCGAGTCACCTGCCCGGCTTGACAAGGTCATTGGGATTCATGGGTGTGCTTCCTCCGATGGGGCGGATGTGTCGGGGGCCCTACGCGCGCGGGCGGCGGCCGTGCAGGGCGAGCAGCAGGACGGCGGTGGCCGCGGCCACGGTGGCCAGGGCGATGCCCGCGTGGGTGCCGGTGGTGGCGCGGTCGTCCGCCAGGGCGGCGGCGGTGGCCAGGGCCGGGCCGAGGGCGAAGCCCAGGCTGCGGGAGAGTTGGACGGCGGAGCCGGCGGTGGCGAGCTTCCCGGGCGGGGCGGCGGTCATCACCAGGGCCTGGGTCGGGCCGCCGTTGAGGCCCATGCCGGCGCCCGCGACGGCCAGCCGGACGGCGATGTCGAGGGCCGACCAGTCGCCGCCCACCGGAATGAGCGAGGCCAGGCCGCAGGTGGTGACGACGGCGCCGGTGAGCGCCGTCGGCCGGGCGCCCCAGCGGTCGGCCAGCCGACCGCCGACCCGGCCGGCCAGCACCATGCCGAGCGGGAAGGCCAGCATGGTCAGCGCGGTGGCGGTGGCGCTCTCGCCCCGGGGGCCGCGCAGCTGCTGGACCAGCAGGTACTGGCAGGCCGCGAAGCCGGCGGCGAGCGCGAGCACCGAGGCGTTCACCCCGGTCGTTCGGGCGGCCCGCAGCACCTCGGCGACCGGCCGCCCGCCCGGGCGGCGCAGCCACCGCAGCACCAGGGGGACGGCGGGCAGCGCGAGCAGCAGCCACGCCGGGGCCGTCGGTGCCAGGGTGAGCCCGAGCAGCACGGCGGCCACGGCCCCGCCGATCAGGGCGGCGTCGCCGAGCGAGCCCCGGTCGGGCGGGCGGAGCCCACCGCGCCGCGGGGCGTGGCGGTGCACGATCAGTACGGCGGCCAGGCAGACCGGCAGCTTCACCAGGAAGACCGCCCGCCAGCCGAAGTGGTCCAGCAGCAGGCCGCCGACCACCGGCCCGGTGACGGCGCCGAGCGGCCCCAGCGTCGCGGGCACGCTCATCGCCCGCCCGCGCAGCTCGGGCCGCACGGAGGTGGCGGCCAGGACCGGCATCAGCACGAACAGGACGGCCCCGAAGGCACCTTGCAGCAGCCGTGCGGCTATCAGCCAACTCGCCCACGGGGCAAGGGCGGCCAGCACGCTGCAGGCCGCGAAGCAGCTGACGGCGAACAGGAGCGCGGACCGGGTGCCCACCTGGTCCAGCCACCGCCCGGCCGGCAACAGCAGGGCCACCAGGGGAAGTTGGTAGCCGAGCGCGGCCCACTGCGCGACCCCGGCGGAGACGTGCAGGCCGGAGGCCAGGTCGGTGAGCGCCAGGTTGACCACGTTCATGTCGAGCATCGCGACGAACGAGAGCAGCCCTGCGGCCACGACCAGGCTCCACCGGTCCACCGGTTCGATCTGATGGTCCATCAGGTCATTCGTGGCCGAGGGGTGTTGTGCTCGCATGAAGGTCCTCCGCTCCCCGCTGCCGTACCGGCACCGCCTCGGCGGCGGCGTCCGGTACAGCAGTCGGAGGCGGGAGGGCTCCAGTTCCGAACACTTGGGGGATTTTTCGGCGGGGCCGTCGCAGTGTCGGCGGCGAACAGATGACAGCAGACGGATAACAGATGACAGAGTTCGAAATCTGTCATCTGTTATCCGTTATCTGTTCGCTGTCATCTGTTCGCCGCCGGCCGTCACTCGCCGTCTGTGCCCGCCCCTCAACAGGCCGCTGCGAGTTCCCCGGCCTCGGCGGCCCGCAGACGCGCGACCAGTTCCTCCCGTGCCCGGGCGACCCGGGAGCGGACGGTGCCGATCGGGCAGCCGGCGACCTCGGCCGCCTCCGCGTAGCTCAGGCCGACCACCTGGGTCAGTACGAAGGCCTCCCGTCGCTGGGCGGGTACCCGTTCGAGCAGGTCCCCGAGGGCGATCCCGTCCTCGAACCCGGCCGCCGGGGTGCCGCCCTGCCGTTCCGCCGCCTCCTGCCAGTCCGGCAGCGCCGCGCAGCGCGGTCGGGCGGCGGCCATCCGGTACCGGTCGATGACCGTGCGCCGGGCAATCGACAGCAGCCAGGTGCGGGCCGAGGAGCGACCGGCGAAGGCGGGCAGGCCACGCAGGGCCCGTAGGAAGGTCTCCTGGGCGAGGTCGTCGGCGGACTGCACGTCGGTCAGGTGGGCGACGAAGCGCCAGACGTCCCGCTGGGTCGCCCGGACGAAGGCCTCGACGTCCGCCGGGCGGCCCGAGCGGGCGGTCAGCGCGAGCGCGGTGAGCTGGTCGTCATCCACGGCGGCCCCCGATCCGGCCCGCGCTGCCCCGGCCTGCATTGACCCGGCCCGCGTGGGCCTGGCCCGCGCTGCCCCGGCCCGTACCGCCCTGGCCGCCGTGCGGGACGATGGTCATATGAGATGCGCGCAGTTCCGTACCGCTCTGTCCGCCCGGATCGACGGCGAGCCGAGCGGTCTGCCCGGCACCCGGCTGGACAAGCACCTGGCGCGCTGCGCCGGCTGCCGCGACTGGCTGGACCGGGCCGAGCGACTGCGCGCCCAGGTGCGGGCGGCCGCCGACGACGGCCCGGCGCCCGAGTGGGCGGCCGGACTGTCCGCCCGGCTGGGGCTGGAGGGCCCGGTCGGCCCCGCGCCGGAGGCGCCGCAGGCCACGGAACGGTAGGACGGTGGCGCCGGTGCGAACCGGTGCGCCGTCGAAGTGAGGCATGGGAAGGTCCCGAGGGGAAGGCAGGGAGCGGCGCCGCGCACAGCGGCACCGCAGGCGTCCATGGGCCGGCCGCGCGGCGCTGCGCACCTCCCGTGGAGGTGTCGGCGGTCGCGGATCCGGGCCCGGGCCCCGACGGCACCCACGGCGCGGGAGGCGACGACACGGGACGTGACGGCGCAGGGGCGCGGTGGAGCGGCAGGGCGACCTGCCCGACGTCGGGGTCCCGGAGGTTCCGGCAGCGGAGCCGGTCACCGGCCGGTCATCGGCCGGATGGGGGAGCGCGTCGGGCGCGTCAGCAGGCGAGGGCGAACGCCGGTGGACCGCGCCGGACGACGGCATGCGTGAGCAGCACCGACCGGGCGAGGCCGTCCGGTCGGTCGACGGGCCGGGGGACGACCGGCGGCCGGTACCCGAAGGGGCGGGCGAACAGCGTCAGCAGCGGAAGCAGCAGCGCCCCGGCGACGACCGTCCCGAGGGCGGCGAGCAGCTCGAAGACCCGGACCAGCGCGGCGTCACCGCGCCAGAGCAGCAGTGCGCAGGCCAGCGCGGCCAGGACGTGGGCGAGGGCCATCCCGGGCGACATGCCGTGCGCCATGTCGTGGGCCATCCCGTGACCCGTCCCGTGACCCGTCTCGTGGGCCGGGCCCGTCGGCAGTGCGTGGGACATCCCCGGCATGTCCGGCATCCCGGACATGCCCATGTCCATGGACGCCCCGTCGGCCATCGTGCCTCCGCGCCCGCTCCCGGGAGCGATCCCGGTCCCCGCCGTCGCCCCGTGGTGCATGCCCGCCATCGGCCGCAGGCTGCCCGCGGCCGGGGGGACGTCCGGGTCGATGCCCGCCATCCGGGCCAGCTCGGCGGGCGAGGGCCCGCCGGCCGTCCGGTCCGGGTTGCAGAGCAGCAGGGCGGCCCAGTCCGTGGCGGCGAGCCGGCCCAGACCCCCGCCCCCGCGGCCGAGCGTCGCGGCGTGTTCGAAGAGCAGGTGCAGGGCGGCCTGCGCCGAGACCATCCAGGCGCTGATGACCCCGAGCCCGCGCCGCTTCCCGGCCAGCAGCCAGGTCAGTCCGAGGACCGCCCCGAACGCGCCGAGCAGGACCGGAGCCGAGACCCCGGCCCCGGCCATGGCGACGTGCGCCGCGGCGGCCATCGCCACGCACAGCGCAGCGAAGACCGCGGCGCGCAGCAGGCGGATCCGGTCGGTCATCACGATGGCACTCATCGTCGCACCCGCCACGCCCCGCCCGTGCCGCACCCTCCGGTGATGGCCGGTTCCGGCCCGTGAGACCATGCCCGGCCCGTCGGGTCGACCGATCGCCGGCCTTTAACACCGCCCCGCGCCACGGTCCAACCGGCTTGACACGCGCACCTTCCACTCACTAGATGTGCACACTCCGGTACGGAACGTGTGCGCCGGAGCGAACCTGACCGAACCGGCACGAGTCGGCGCGAACCCGACCGGAAGCAGGAGGCACGGCCATGGACACCCCGACGGAGGTCTCCGCCCCCGCGGCAGGCACCCCCGACCTCACCGACCCCCGCTTCTGGCAGCTGCCGGCGCCCGCCCGCGCCGCCGCCTTCGCCGAGCTGCGCCGCCGCCCCGCCCCCGTCTACTTCGGCGACCGCGCCACCGGCCGGGGTTTCCACGCCCTGGTCCGGCACGCCGACGTGGTCGAGGCGAGCCGCAACCCCGCCGTCTTCCGCTCCGCCCCAGGGGTGACCACCCCCGAACCGGCCCGCTGGGTCCGGCTGCTGTTCGGCGACTCGATGGTCAACCTCGACGACCCCCGGCACGCCCAGCTGCGCCGGATCGTCTCCCGGGCCTTCACCCCGCGGCTGCTCGGCCGGGTCGAGGAGGACATCCGGCACGTCTGCACCGCCCTGGTCGACGCGGTCGAGCGCGACCGGCCCGAGGACTTCGTCCGCCCGGTCGCCGCCCAGCTCCCGTTCCAGGTGATCTGCACCATGATGGGCATCCCCGAGCAGCCCCGGCGCACCATCCTCGACCTGGTCGACCGCAACTCCGCGGACGTCGGCGTGGCCCGGCCGCTGCGCCGACGGCTCCGGGTGCCCGGGCGAGGCCTGGCGGCGCTCGCCCGGATGCAGGGCATCGTGGCCGCGGTCGGCCGCGAGCGCCGACGCCGTCCCGCCGAGGACCTGATCTCCGCGCTGGTCGCCGCCGACGTGGACGGCCGCCGGCTCACCGGCCGCGAGCTGGGTGCCTTCTTCTCGCTGCTGCTGGTCGCCGGGGTCGAGACCACCCGCAACGCGCTCGCCCACGGACTGCACCTGCTGACCGTCCACCCCGAACAGCGCGCACTGCTGCTCGCCGACCTGGACGGCCGGCTCCCCGGGGCGGTGGACGAGATGGTCCGCCACGCCACCCCGATCGTCCAGTTCCGCCGGACCGTCGCCGTCGACCACGAGCTCGGCGGCCCCGGCGGCCCGCTGCTGCGGGCGGGGGAGAAGGTCACGCTGTACTACGGCTCGGCGAACCGGGACGAGGCGGTCTTCCCCGATCCGGAGGCCTTCGACATCACCCGCACCCCCAACCCCCACCTCGGGTACGGCGGCGGCGGGCCGCACTACTGCCTGGGCGCGCACCTGGCCCGGCAGGAGATGACGGCGCTGTTCCGCGAACTGTTCACCCGGCTGCCCGGGGCGCGGTCGGTCGGCGAACCGGTGCTCGTCCCGTCCAGCTTCGACCACCGGGTCCGCTCGTTGGGCTTCACCTTCTGAACCCGCACCGCTCGGCTCCTGAACCCGCACCGGGCTCGGCTCCCGAACCCGCACGGCTCGGCTCCTTAACCCGCACCGGGCTCGGCTTCTGAACCCGCACGGCTCGGCGTCGGCTAGACCGACAGCTCCCACACCGCGTGGTCGTGCGCGAACATCGCGTGGCACGGCCGGTGCTCCGCGACCCGGTCCAGCCAGGCCCGGTAGCCGGGCAGCGGCGCCGCCACCCCGTCGCGCGCGGCCTGCCGGGCCAGCACCGCCTGTCCGTACTCGGAGGCGAAGTCGTACGCCTGCCCGGCCAGCAGCACCCTGGAACCGTCCATGCGCTCGACCAGCAGCGACTGGTGCCCCGCGGTGTGGCCGGGCGTGGGCAGCACCCGGACGCCGGGCCAGAGTTCGGTCTCGCCGTCGAGCTCCTGGTGGACGGCGCCGGGGAAGTCGACCAGGGCGTCGATGGTGTAGCCGCCGCGCCGGGCGGTGGCCAGTTCCTCGGCCTGGACGAGGACCGGTGTCCCGGCGAACAGCGGATTGCCGCCGCAGTGGTCGAAGTGCAGGTGGCAGTTGACCACCAGGTCGATGTCCGAGACGGCGACGCCGGCGGCCGCGAGCGCCTCCGGCAGCGGACGGCGGGACGGGCGGTAGTGCGCCTCGGTCTCCGGCGAGCCCGCGCCGATCCCCGTGTCGAACAGCAGCAGCGACCCCGGGCCGCGGACGAGGTACGCGAGCACCGGCTCCACCCGCGGCTCGGGGCCGCCCACCTCGGCGGCCGGCCGGACAATGTGGCCCAGGTCCAGACGGCGGATCGTGTGCATGCGTCCCCCTTTTCGCTCAGCCCCCGTGTGCCGGCCGTGGCGGCCGCCGTTCGCACCCTACCCGGCGTCCGGAAGCCGCCGGCCGGACTTCGGCTGCTCGTCCGTCAGGGTTGCTCCGGCGGGCAGGAATGCGGGGCGGCGTGGGCGGCGTGGGCGGCCGGCGGGTGCGGTGGTGTGCGTCACGGCGGGCGGACCGGATGCGGAGCACAATGCGCGGCATGACCGATCGTCCGACACCGCCCGAGTCCGAGTCCGCGCCCGAGCCCGAGTCTGCGCCCGAGTCCGCGTCTGCACCCGGGGCCCGGCCCGAGCCCCGGTCCGCGGGCGGCCCCGCCGCCGACCGTCCCACCGCGGAGGTCTGGGCCGCCCTCGGCGGGTCGGCCGAACTCCTCGACCGGGTGGCCTTCCACGGCCCGCAGGGCGGCCTGCCGTCGGGCCTGCCGGTGAGCCGGTTCGCCCGGGCCACGGTAGCCGCCTGCTCGCTGGCCGCCGCCGAACTCGCCGCGCTCCGCGGCGGCGGGCCCGTCCCCGCGGTCCGGGTGGACGAGGGGGCGGTCGCCACCTCCTTCGTCAGTGAGCGCCACCTGGAGATCGACGGTCGCAAGCCGGTCGGCTTCGCCCCGCTCTCCGGCTTCTGGCGCACCGCCGACGGCTGGATCCGCACCCACGCCAACTACCCGCACCACCGGGACCGGCTGCTCGCCGTCCTCGGACTGGCCCCCGGCGCCGGGCCCGAGCAGCTCGCCGCGACGCTCGGTAAGCTGCCGGGCGAGCAGGTGCAGGAGCGCGCGTACGCGGCCGGGGCGCTCGCTGTGGCGGTCGCGCCGGTGAGTACGGCCGCGCACCCCCTGGTGGAGTGCCGGGAGATCGGCGCCGGGCCCGTGCGCCCGCTCGCCGCGGCCCCGGTGGACCGTCCCGCCGCCGGGATCCGCGTCCTCGACCTCAGCCGGGTGATCTCCGGACCGGTCGCCACCCGCACCCTCGCCCTGCTCGGCGCCGACGTGCTGCGGATCGACTCGCCCCGGCTGCCCGAGGCCGAGGACGCCCACACCGACACCGGCTTCGGCAAGCGCTCCACCCGCCTCGACCTCGCCGACCCGGCCGACCGTGCCACCTTCGAGGGCCTGCTCGACACCGCCCACGTCGTCGTCAACGCCTACCGGCCCGGCTCCCTCGACGCCCACGGCCTCGCCCCCGAGGCGCTGTTCGCCCGTCGGCCCGACCTGGTCCTCGCCCGGATCAGCGCCTGGGGCTGGACCGGCCCGTGGGCCGGACGCCGCGGCTTCGACAGCCTGGTCCAGGCCGGTGTGGGGATCGCCGCCCACGAGGCAGGGCCCGACGGCCGGCCCGGGGTGCTGCCCGCCCAGGCACTCGACCACGGCACCGGCTACCTCCTCGCCGCCGCCGTCCTGCGCGCCCTCACCGAGCAGCGCACCCACCGCCCCGGCGGCCGCCACCTGCGCTTCTCCTTCGTCGGCTCGGCCTCCTGGCTGATGCACGGCATCCCGGCCGGACCGGGGCTGCCGGGTGCCGAGCCGTACGACCCGGCGCGCTGGCTCACCGAGACCGACTCGGCGTACGGGCGGCTGCGGTACGCCCTGCCGCCGATCGGCTACGCCGGCGCCCCCACGGACTGGGCCCGCCCGCCCGGGCGCTGGGGGACGGACGCGCCGGTCTGGCGCTGAGCGGGGTCGGGCCGGAGCGTGGGCGGGGTCGGGCCGGGGCGGGGGCGGGGTGGGCGGTGTCGGTGAGGTCTGACAGCATCACCGCATGACCGCCCCGCACGCCACCGACTTCACCTGGTTCGACCAGCGCTACCCCGTCCTGGGCGAGGCCTACTGCCTCACCCACGTCCAGGCGATGACGGGTGAGGAACTGCTGCCCCGCTTCGACGCCCTGACCGGCCGGGAGGTGACCGGGCTGAACGCGGTCGTCGCTGCCTGGGAGACCTTCGACGACGGCGAGGACGCGGAAGCCGAGGAACTCTTCGACCTGGACGAGGACCGGCTGCTCGTCGCCGTCACCGAGCTCGACGGCTGGGCCCTCGCGATCGAACCGTACGGGTACCTCGGCAGCCTGCCCGAGGTCATCTCCCGGCTCACCGAGGGCACCCGGCTGGTCTCGCACTTCCGCAACGCCAACGCGGTGGACCACTTCAACTGGTGGGAAAGCGCCGCCTGCCGCCTGCAGTTCGAGCCGCTCTTCGCGGACCAGCGGCACGGCGACGACGCCGACGCCCCCGGCATCCCCGAACTGCTCACGGCCTGCGGCTTCCGGTTGGACGGGGAGCGCGGCGCACTGCACACCGAGGCCGCGTTCGCGCTCGCCGAGCGGCTCACCGACGTGCGGCTCACCCCGGAACGGCTGGAGGCCGCCACCTTCCGCCTCGGCTACGCGCGCCGACCGTAAGGGCGCGGCCTCCCCGCGGTGGCGGTGGGTCAGACCCCGGAGGGGATCCGCTTGGCCCGGCCGCGCACCTGGACGGCGGTCGCGATCTCGACCAGGCCCAGGATCACCAGCCAGCACCCGGCCAGCACGGTCAGCGCGGCGATCGAGCCGACCGGCCAGACCATCAGCAGCACGCCGGCCAGGGTGTTGGCCGCGCCCGCGAAGGCCTGCCAGCCGCGGGCGGGCATCAGCGGGTCGGAGATCGCGGCGGCGAGCTGGGTGATGCCGCGGAACAACCAGCCGATCCCGATCCAGAGGGCGAGCAGCAGCAGCGACTGCACCGCGCTGC
This sequence comes from Kitasatospora sp. NPDC059827, assembly GCF_042731675.1. Taxonomy (NCBI): domain Bacteria; kingdom Bacillati; phylum Actinomycetota; class Actinomycetes; order Kitasatosporales; family Streptomycetaceae; genus Kitasatospora; species Kitasatospora sp. NPDC059827. The sequence continues at coordinate 151,399 of NZ_JBHWIV010000001.1, forward strand.
GGAAGCAGAGCAGCCCGAGCAGCACGCAGATCGCGCCGCTGATGAAGGCCAGCACCCGCAGGGCGGTGGTGGCGTGGGTGCCGAAGGCGGCGACCAGCTGGACGATGCCGATGACCAGCAGGTAGAGGCCGAACAGCACGCCCACCACCAGCAGCGTCTCCCGTGGCCAGGCGAAGACGACGATCCCCAGCGCGAGCGAGGCCACTCCCGCGGCCAGCAGCACCTGCCAGGCGGCCTTGGCGAGCAGACCGAGCGGGCCCTGGACCGGGGTTCCGTCGGGGGTGATGATCGGAGGGGCCACGGCGGCGTACTCCTCGTGGTCGGGGGCGGAGAACGAACCCCAGCCTCCGCGCACCGTCACCGGACCGCCCGCCGGGTACGTCCGTTCGAGTGATCCCCCGCGGTCTCCGGATTGACACCCTCCGGTCACCTGCCGTCGATACCATCCATCGGTATGACTTCTGAAGGGTGGGGGACCCCTCCGGTCGAGCCGATCAGCCAGCACTACATCGTGTGCGGGGGCAATGCCCTGGCGCACCGGCTGGTCCTGGAACTCGTCGAGCACTACGAAGTCCCGGTCGTCGTCCTGGTCACCGACCGCACCCGGGACCACGCACCGCGGATCGAAGAGATCACCGGCGTCGCCGCCGTCGTCGAATACCCGAACATCACCGAGGAAGCACTGCGCGCGGTCTCCGTCGACACCGCCCGCGGCCTGGCCCTGGTCGAGGGGAGCGACCAGGAGAACATCCACGCCGCACTCAGCGCCCAGGGCCACAACCCGAACATCCGGATCGTCTTCCGGATGTTCAACCAGCGCCTCGGCGAGAACATCGAACGGCTGCTCAGGAACGGCGCCGCTCTCTCCGGCTCCGCCACCGCCGCCCCGGCCTTCGCCGCGGCGGCGCTCGGCCGGCCCAACTCGGTGGAGATCGGCGGCCGTTACCTGCACATCGCGTTCGACGACGCCATCACCCCGGACCGGATCTGCGTGGTCGCCGACCAGATCGACCGGCAGGACCTCAGCAAGATCCGCCTGCTGCCGGAACAGGAGGGCGACTCGGCCGAGTTCGTCCGGCTCGCCACCGCGTTCGGCGGCGACGGGCCGGTCCGGCCCGGCGGGGTCCGCCGCGAGGCGGCACCGGGGCCTGAGCCGGGGCCGGGGCCGGGGCCTGAGTCGGGGCCTGGCCCTGAGCCCGAGCCCGAGCCGGGGCCTGGCCCTGAGCCTCAGCCTCAGCCCGAGCCCGAGGAGTCGCCGGGTGGGATCGCCGCCCTCCAGGCGCTGCGGATGGAGCCCGGGGAGCCGATCACCTGGGCGCGGCGGCTGCGCTGGCGGGTGCTCGACGCCATGCGCTTCTTCACCAGCGCCCGGATGCGGCTGGTGCTGCTCACCGCGCTCGCCGCCGTGCTGCTGGCGTTCAGCGTGCTCTGGTACCTCAGCCGGGACTTCGGCTGGACGGTCTACATCTCCCTGCTCGACCTGGCCGGCGCCGCCCAGCCCGACCAGCAGGCCGACATCGCCGCCGGGACGGGTACGGGCGGGGCCTGGCAGCGGGTCGCCCAGGTGGTGATCACCCTCTGCGGGATCACCTTCGCGCCGGTCGCCACCGCCATCGTCGTCGAGGTGCTCGGCTCCGGACGACGCGGACTGCCGCGCAACCCGAGCGCCGGCACCCGGGACCACGTGATCGTCGTCGGGCTGGGCAACGTCGGCACCCGGGTCGCGACCCAGCTGCACGAGATGGGGGTGCCGGTGGTCTGCATGGAGCGCGACCCGCAGGCCCGCGGCATCGCCGCCGCCCGGGCGCTCGGCATCCCGGTCGTCCTGGGGGACGGGCCGTTCGAGGAGCAGCTGCGCCGGGCCCGGTTGAAGCACAGCCGGGCGGTGGTCGCCGTCAGCGGGGACGACGCCACCAACCTGGAGGCGGCGCTGGAGGCGCGCCATGGCAATCCCGAGGTCCGGGTGGTGGTCCGGCTCTTCGACGACAACTTCGCCGGCCACTTCTACAAGACGCTGGACAACGCGGCCTCCCGTTCGGTCTCCTACCTGGCGGCGCCCGCCTTCGCCGCCGCGCTGATGGGCAGTGAGGTGCGCGGGACGCTCTCGGTCTTCCGGCACGCGCTGCTGATCGCCGAGCTGACGGTGGAGGACGGCAGCGGACTGATCGGGCTGAACCGGCACGACCTGGAGGACCCGGGCGGCGTCCGGGTCATCGCGGTCCGCTTCGCCCGCAGCAACCAGTTGCACTGGGGCTTCGCCGACCGCACCCGGCGACTGACCCCGGGCGACCGCATCGTGGTCGCCGCCACCCGCAGCGGGCTGGCGCGGCTGAACACGGTGCTGGTGGAGGAGGGCTGACGGCGAACAACTGACAACAAACAGATGACAGCGAACAGATTTCAGATGATGAAATCTGTTCGCTGTCATCTGTTGTCTGTTATCTGTTCGCCGCCACCCGCCACCCGTCAGCCGTGGCCGGTCGCCGACCGCCTGTCGGCCGTCAGCGGTTCTCGAACTTCGGTGCCCGCTTCTCGGCGAAGGCGGCCATGCCCTCCTTCTGGTCCGCCGTGGCGAACACCGAGTGGAACAGGCGGCGTTCGAAGCGGACGCCCTCGGCGAGCGTGGTCTCGAAGGAGCGGTTGACGCTCTCCTTGAGCATGACCGCCGCCGGGGTGGACATCGCCGCGACGGTCTCGGCGGTGGCCAGCGCCTCGGTGAGCAGCTGGTCGGCCGGGACGATCCGGGCGACCAGGCCGGCCCGCTCGGCCTCCTCGGCGCCCATCATCCGGCCGGTGAGGCACAGGTCCATCGCCTTGGCCTTGCCGATGGCGCGGGTGAGGCGCTGCGAGCCGCCGATGCCCGGGAGGACGCCGAGCTTGATCTCCGGCTGGCCGAACTTCGCGGTGTCCGCGGCCAGCAGGATGTCGCACATCATCGCCAGCTCGCAGCCGCCGCCCAGCGCGAACCCGGCGACCGCCGCGACGACGGGCTTGCGCAGCGCGCCGAAGCGGTCCCACGGGCCCAGCCAGTCGTCGAGGTAGACGTCCGGGAACCGGTTGCCCTGCATCTCCTTGATGTCGGCGCCGGCCGCGAAGGCCTTCTCCGAGCCGGTGATCACCAGACAGCCGATCTCCGGGTCCCGGTCGAACGCGGTGGCCGCCGCCACGACCTCGTTCATCAGCTGGGTGTTCAGCGCGTTCAGCGCCTTCGGCCGGTTGAGCGTGATCAGCCCGACCCGGCCCTTGCGCTCGACCAGGATCGTCTCGTAGGTCTCGGTCCCGCTCTCGGTCATCGCCGTACTTCCCATCCGCTGCTCGACCATTCCACTGCTCGCCGCCGTAGGGGCGCGCCCTGACCACCCAACGATCTACGACGCGCCCCGTCGCGCGCCAGTCTTGGCATGCGAGACGCCGGTCACCAGCGTGGCGGGGGGTTCAGAACCGGACGCCGTACCGTTCTGCGGCCTGCCGTACGGTCTCGGCCTTGACCTCGCCCCGGCGGGCCAGTGCGGCCAGCGCGGCGACCGTGACCGACTCGGCGTCCACCCCGAAGTGCCGCCGGGTGGCCGCCCGGCTGTCCGAGAGGCCGAACCCGTCGGTGCCCAGGGAGGTCCAGTCCTGCTCGACCCAGGGGCGGATCTGGTCCGGCACCGCGCGCATCCAGTCGCTGACCGCCAGCACCGGGCCGGGTGCCCCGTCCAGCGCCCGGGTGACGTACGGGACGCGGTCCGCCGCACCGGTGCTGGCCGCGGCCCGGGCCAGGTTGGCGGCGTCGCAGTCGAGCGCCTCCCGGCGCAGTTCCGTCCAGGACGGTGCGGACCAGACGTCGGCCGCCACGCCCCACTCCTCGCCGAGCAGCCGCTGTGCGGCGAGCGCCCAGTGCACGGCGGTTCCGGAGGCGAGGAGTTGGAGTCTCGGCGCGTCGGTGGGCAGGTCGTCGGCGTCGGCCGCGCGGTAGCGGTAGAGCCCGCGCAGGATGCCGTCGACCACTCCGTCCCTGGCCGCCGGGCCGTCCGGGAGCGCGGGCTGGGGCAGTGGCTCGTTGTAGACGGTCAGGTAGTAGAACACGTCCTCGCCGTCCGGGTGTTGCTCGCTGCGGCCGTACATCCGGCGCAGTCCCTCGCGGACGATCACGGCGACCTCGTAGCCGAAGGCCGGGTCGTAGGAGAGCGCGGCCGGATTGGTGGAGGCGATCAACGGGGAGTGGCCGTCGGCGTGTTGCAGGCCTTCGCCGGTCATGGTGGTGCGCCCGGCGGTGGCGCCGATCAGGAAGCCGCGGCCCAACTGGTCGGCCAGCGCCCACATCTGGTCGGCGGTGCGCTGCCAGCCGAACATCGAGTAGAAGATGTAGAACGGGACGACCGGCTCGCCGTGGGTGGCGTACGAGGTCGCGGCGGCGGTCAGTGAGGCCATCGAACCGGCTTCGGTGATGCCCTCGTTGAGGATCTGGCCGCTCACCGACTCCTTGTAGTGGAGGAGTTGGTCGCGGTCGACCGGGTCGTAGGTCTGGCCGAGCGGGGAGTAGATCCCGGCGGTCGGGAAGAGCGACTCCATGCCGAAGGTGCGCGCCTCGTCCGGGACGATCGGCACCCAGCGGTGGCCGGTGGCCCTGTCCCGGACGAGGTCCTTGACCAGCCGGACGAAGGCCATGGTGGTGGCGATCTCCTGCGTGCCGGAGCCCTTGAACAGTGTCTCGAAGGGCTTGGCGGGCAGCTCGGGCAGCGGGGTGAAGCGCACCCGGCGGGCCGGGGCGGGGCCGCCGAGCGCGGCGCGTCGTTCACGCAGGTACCGGACCTCGGGCGAGTCCGGGCCCGGGTGCGCGTACGGGACCAGCTCGGCGTCCAGGGCGCTGTCGGGGATGGGGAGTTCGAGCAGGTCGCGCATGGCGCGGAACTGCGCCCCGGAGAGCTTCTTCATCTGGTGGTTGGCGTTGCGGGCCTCGAAGCCGGGGCCGAGGGTCCAGCCCTTGACCGTCTGCACCAGCACCACGGTGGGGGCGCCCCGGTGCTCCAGGGCGGCCCGGTAGGCGGCGTACACCTTGCGGGGCTCGTGGCCGCCGCGGGAGGTGGCGACGATCTCGGCGAGCCGTCGGTCGTCCAAGGAGTCGGCGAGGGAGCGCAGTTGGGGGTCGTCGTGGAAGAGGTGCGCGCGGATGTAGCGGGCGTCGGAGGCGGCGTAGGTCTGGAACTGCCCGTCCGGCACCTCGCCCAGCCGGCGGACCAGGGCGCCGCCGGTGTCGCGGGCCAGCAGCTCGTCCCAGGCCTCGCCCCACAGCGACTTGACCACGTTCCACCCGGCCGCGCGGAACTGGCGCTCCAGCTCCTGCACGATCTTCCCGTTGCCGCGGACCGGGCCGTCCAGGCGCTGGAGGTTGCAGTTGACCACGAAGGTGAGGTTGTCCAGGCCCTCGCGTGCCGCCAGGGCGAGGGCGGCGGTGGACTCCGGCTCGTCCATCTCGCCGTCACCGAGGAAGGCCCACACGTGCGAGCCGGAGGTGTCCTTGATCCCGCGCGCGGTCAAGTACCGGTTGAAACGGGCCTGGTGGATCGCGGAGAGCGGGCCGAGCCCCATCGAGACGGTGGGGAACTCCCAGAACCAGGGCAGTCGGCGCGGGTGCGGGTAGGAGGGCAGTCCGTCGCCGCCGGTCTCCTGGCGGAAGCGGTCCAGCTGGGCCTCGGTGAGCCGGCCCTCCAGGAAGGCGCGGGCGTACACGCCCGGGGCGGCGTGGCCCTGGACGTACAGCTGGTCGCCGGAGCCGTCGGCCTCCTTGCCCCGGAAGAAGTGCTGGAAGCCGACCTCGTACAGCCAGGCGGCCGAGGCGTAGGTGGCCATGTGCCCGCCGAGGCCGCCGCGGTGGTTGCCCCTGGTCACCATGGCGGCGGCGTTCCAGCGGTTCCAGGCGGTGATCCGCCGCTCCATCTCCTCGTCGCCGGGGAACTCGGGTTCGGCGGCGGTGGGGATGGTGTTGACGTACGGGGTGTCCAGGAGCGGGGGGATGTCGAGGCGGCGCAGCTGGGCGTGTTCGACGAGGCGGCGCAGCAGGTGGGCGGCGCGGTGGGGCCCGCCGAAGTCGCGGGCGGCGTCGAGCGAGTCGCGCCACTCCGCGAGCTCCTCGGGGTCCTGGTCGTGAAGCTGGTCGAGCTGGGACACGGGTGGTTCCCCTTTACCGGTTGCCTCAGGGCACTTATTCCGTGATGCGGAATAGTGTTTCTCCTAATGGAACTCACTGTGGACGGTAGGGACTGGCGGGGCGGCGCGTCAACCGCTACCGGCGAGTAGTGTGCTCGATGATCGATCATCCTTGTGCGAACAATATGGGGGTGAAAAGACGCCGAGCGGGGCCGGGGCCGGTGCTCAGTGGGAGCGGTCGGCGTACTCCAGGACGTGCTCCGCGAGCAGCCGCCCGACCTCCGGGTCCTGCCGCCGGAAGGCCTCGATCAGCGGGAGGTGGTCGGCGGCGTTCTCGTGCAGCTCGGGCCGGACCCGGTGCAGCGACAGCACCGTCCAGACCTCCACACCCAGGCCCTCCCAGGTCCGCAGCAGTGTCCCGTTGCCCGAGGCGGCGACGATCTCGCGGTGGAAGGCCACCCCGTGCCGGGCCTGCCCGAGGGTGTCACCGGCCGCCGCGGCGCTCGCCATCCGTTCGGCGTGCCCCTCCAGTGCGGTGGTGTCACCGGCCAGCCGGACCACCGCGGCCTCGGCGGCCGGGCGTTCCAGCGCCGCCCGTACCAGGTAGACCTCGCGCAGTTCCGCCGGGCCGATCTCGCGCACCCGGACGCCCCGATTGGGCTCCGCGTCGAGCAGTCCGAGGGTCTGCAGCGAGCGCAGCGCCTCGCGCACCGGCGCCTGGCTGACGTTCAACTCGGCCGCCAGACGCCGTTCGACGATCCGGTCACCGGGCTGCCAGCGACCGCCGAGCAGGCCCTCCAGCAGCAGCCCGCGCACCTGCTCGCCGAGCGGGACCCGGGACAGCGGGTCGGTGCCCCCGTCCGGCGTCGGCGTGGCCGCCCGCGTCGGCAACGGATGGGTCATGGCGTTCTCCAGGCGTTCCGGGGGGGGTCGGTGTTCCGGCGAGGGCAGGCGTTTCGGGGCAGGTGTTCCGGCGGGGGTAGCCGTTCCGGTGAGGGGTGGGCGGCTCAGGCGAGGCCCAACTCGTCGCCCTCGCGCGGGGCGAGGAAGCTCGCGACCTCGGCCTCCGTCACCTCGGCGAGCGTGCGCGGCGACCACTGCGGATCGCGGTCCTTGTCGATCACCTGGGCACGGATGCCCTCGGCGAGGTCCGGCCGGTCCAGCGCGGCGCAGGAGATGCGGTACTCCTGGTCGAGCGCGGCCTCCAGCGAGGGCAGCGTACGGGCGCGGCGCAGTGCGGCCAGGGTGACCTTGACGGCGGTGGGGGAGTTCCCGAGCAGCAGTTCGGCGGCCTCCTTCGCCTCCGGCACGCCGGAGTCGAGCAGGCGCCGGACGATCTCCTCGACGGTGTCGGCCGCGTAGCAGGCGTCGATCCACTCCTGCTGCGCGGCCAAACCGGCGGGGCCGGTGGTTCCGGTGGTTCCGGCGGTCGGCGCGGGCTCGGCGTGGACGGCGACGGTCGCGGCCGGATCGGTGCCACCGGCGAGGGCGTCGAGCAGCTCGGGCAGGCGGGAGGACGGGACGAAGTGGTCCGCGAAACCGCACAGCAGCGCGTCGGCGGGGCCGATCGAGGCCGAGGTGAGCCCGAGGTGGGTGCCGAACTCGCCCGGGGTGCGGGCGAGCAGGAGGCTGCCGCCGACGTCCGGGGTGAGCCCGATCCGGGTCTCGGGCATCGCGATCACGGAGCGTTCGGTGACGATCCGCACCGCGGCGTGGGCGGACAGGCCGATGCCGCCGCCCATGGTGATGCCGTCCATGACCGCGACGAAGGGCTTCGGGTAGCGGGCGATCAGCGCGTTCACCCGGTACTCGTCGCGGAAGAAGGCGCGGGTGCCGGCCCCGCCGGCCGTGACGTCGGCGTGCATCGCGCGCAGGTCCGCCCCCGCGCACAGGCCGCGCTCACCGGCGCCGGTCAGGACGACGGCGCGCACCCGGTCGTCGGCGGCCCAGTCGTCCAGCGTCGCCCGGATGGCGGTGATCATGCCGTGGGTCAGGGAGTTGAGGGCCCGCGGGCGGTTGAGCACGATCCGCCCGAGGCCGCCGTCGCCGTCCAGGACGGCCTGGACCTCCGGAACCTCCTGGGCCACGTGGACCTCCTGGACCGCTGCCGTCTCTGCCGCCGCTGCGCTCATCGGAACCGCTCCCGTCCCCTCGGTGATCTCGCCTGCCGCGGTCCACCGTACCGGGGCGGTGGGGGCGTTGTGATCACGAGGCCGTCCGGGCCTGCGGGGCCCCGGTGGGCCCTCGGTGGGGCTCCGGTGGGGTGGCAGGGGTGACGGTCGTGGTGGGGGGTCGTGGCGGGCGGCCACGGCAGGTGGTGGCTACGGCCAGGCGCGCAGGGCGAGTTCGGCGACTCCGCCGAGCTCCTCGGCAGTGGCGCCGTCGCGGGCCTGCTGGGACATCCCCTGGATGACCGTGGCGAGATACCCGGCCAGCGCCTTCGGGTCGGTCCCGGGTGGCAGTTCGCCGTCCTGCCGGGCGGCGAGCAGCCGATCCTCGAAGACCTGCCGGTTCCGGTTGCGCAGGTCGCGCAGGAGGGCCTGGACCCCGGCGTCCTGCGGGGTGACGTTGGTGGCGGCGCTGATCACCAGGCAGCCGGCGGGGTGGGACGGGTCCGGGTAGATCGCGGCGGCCTCGCGCAGGATCCGGGCGAAGGCGGCCCGGGCGCCGGTCTCCTCGGCCAGCGCGACGCCGACGAACGCGCCGACCGGGGACTGCCCGTACCGGCGGACGACCTCCTCGAAGAGCGAGCGCTTGTCGCCGAAGGCGGCGTAGAGGCTGCCGGGGCGGATGCCCATGGCGGTGGTCAGGTCGGTGACGGAGGTGGCCTCGTATCCGCGTTCCCAGAACAGCCGGGTCGCGGCGGACAGGGCCTCGTCCCGGTCGAAGGCGGGTGGCCGTCCGCGTCGGGGGCGGGGGGCCGGGCCGGCCGCCGGTGCGCTGTCGGGTGTCGCTGCCTCGGTCATGGATCGAATTTTAGAGCAGTCGCTCAAGAAGTGTGTGCTAGGTTCTTTCTTGAGCGATCGATCAAGAAATGTGGACGCGGCAGGAGGGCTCGGTCATGGGTGGGTACGGACTCGAGGGCAAGGTGGCGCTGGTCACCGGCGGCAGCAGGGGGATCGGCCGGGCGATCGCCCGCCGGCTCGGACGGGACGGTGCCGTCGTCGCCGTCGGCTACGCCCGGGACGACGCGGCGGCACGGGAGGTGGTCGACGGGATCCGGGCCGACGGCGGGCGGGCCTTCGCGCTGCGCGCCGAACTGGGGCGGCACGGGGACGCGGCCGCGCTCTGGGCCGCCTTCGATGCGGAGGTCGGGGCGCACGCGTCCGGCGGCGGGGTCGACATCATCGTCAACAACGCCGGGATCGGGCGTAGTTCGGACCTCGCGACACTGACCGAGGAGGGTTTCGACGAGGTGTTCGCGGTGAACGTCCGGGCGCCGTTCTTCGTGGTGCGGCACGGGCTGGAGCGGATGCGGGACGGCGGCCGGATCATCAACGTCTCCAGCGGGGCCGCCCGGCTCGCGATGCCGGAGATCATCGCCTACGGCGCGACCAAGGGCGCGCTCGACACCTTCACGCTCAACCTGGCCAAGCAGCTGGGCCCGCGCGGGATCACGGCGAACTCGGTCGCGCCCGGCGTGGTGGACACCGACGTCAACGCGGGCTGGCTGCGCGGCAACCCGCAGGCGGAGGCGCACGCGGCCTCGCTCGCCGCGCTCGGCCGGGTCGGGCAGCCGGAGGACATCGCGGACATCGTCGCCTTCCTGGCCTCGGACGATGCGCGCTGGGTCACCGGGCGGGTCATCGACGCCACGGGCGGCGCCGGGCTGTAGGCGGGGCGGGCACAGGCGGAGCGGGCACAGGGCGGGGTGGGCGAACAATGAACAGCTGACAGATTTCAGATGATGAAATCTGTCAGCTGTTATCCGTCGTCTGTTATCTGTTACTTGTCAGCTGTTACTTGTCGGCTGTCAGCTGCCGAGCCGTCAGCCCCGCACCCGCCCCGAGACCTCGCCGAAGCCGACCGGCACGCCGTCCGGTCCCGGGGCCGTCGCCGTGATGACGACCTCGTCGCCGTCCTCCAGGAAGGTCCGGGTGGTGCCGTCCGGCAGCTTGAGCGGCTCCTCGCCGTTCCAGGTCAGCTCGATCAGCGCGCCGCGGGTGTCCGGCTCCGGCCCGCTGACCGTGCCCGAGGCGAACAGGTCGCCGGTGCGCAGCGAGGCGCCGTTGACGGTCATGTGGGTCAGCTGCTGCTGCGCCGTCCAGTACATGGAGGCGAACGGCGGCCGCGACACCAGGTGCCCGTTCAGTCGGACCTCCATGGCCAGGTCCAGGCCCCACGCCTCGCCGCCGCGGTCGTCCAGGTACGCCAGCGGCTCGACGTCGCGCTCCGGCGGCGTGACCCGGGCGTGCTGGAGGGCGTCCAGCGGCACGATCCACGGCGAGATCGAGGTCGCGAAGGACTTGCCCAGGAAGGGGCCGAGCGGCACGTACTCCCAGGCCTGGATGTCGCGCGCCGACCAGTCGTTGAGCAGGCAGACACCGAAGACGTGCTCGCGGAAGTCGTCCAGCGCGACCGGTCGGCCCAGCTCGGTCGGCGTGCCGACGACGAAGCCGACCTCGGCCTCGATGTCCAGCCGCCGGGTCGGCCCGAAGCTCGGGGCGGCGTCGGCGGGCGCCTTGCGCTGCCCGTGCGGACGCACCACCGGCGTGCCGGAGACCACGACCGTGCCCGCCCGCCCGTGGTAACCGATGGGCAGGTGCTTCCAGTTGGGCGTGAGCGGCTCCGAGCCCGGGCGGAAGATCCGGCCCAAGTTGGTGGCGTGGTGCTCGGAGGCGTAGAAGTCGACGTAGTCCGCGACCTCGAACGGCAGGTGCAGTTCGACCTCGTCGGCCGGCAGCAGCGCCGGCGACAGCGCCTCCCGGAACGTCTCGTCGGTGAGCCAGGTGGTGAGGTCGGCGCGCACCTGCGTCCACACCGAACGACCGCCCGCCATCAGCGGGTTGAGCGAGTCCGCGTCCAGCAGGACGGACGGCGCCCCGGCCGCGCGGGCGGCGGCCCCGGCGTCCAGCACGAAGTCCCCGACGCGCACGCCGATCCGGCGCCGCCCGGGCCGGTCGGCCGCGGTGAAGACGCCGTACGGCAGGTTGTGCACGCCGAACGGCGAGTCCTGGGCGCTGGCCAGCCAGCTGCGGGGGGTGCTCAACGGTCCTCCTGGAGGAGTGGACTGGGCGACAGCAGGCCGAGCGCGGCCAGGTCGTCCAGGGGTTCGGCGACGCTGCAGGTGCCGAACGCGGTGAACGAGTTGCGGATCACCGTAACCTGGTGCCCGGTGAGGGCGTGGACGGCCTTGGCCAGTACCCCGCCGTCGCGTTCGGCCAGGACCGCGGCGGCTGCCGCGCGGTCGGTCTCCTGGGCGGCGAGCAGCACGTTGAGGAAGCCGTGGTGCTCGAAGCCGGTCACCGGGTCGGTGTGCCGGACGGCGTTGTGCAGTCCGGCCGTGCACTTGTACGGCAGGCCGCGCTGCGCGCAGCCGGTGAGGAAGGCGGCCAGTTCGTCCTCGTCCGGGAAGGCCTCCGCGACGACCCCGCCGGTGCGGAACTTCGCCCGGTAGGCGCTGTCGACCAGGGCGTCCAGGGTCTCCTCCAGGCCGTCCCCGCGCAGGAGTTCGCGCGGCAGCTCGACGGCGGCCGGCACGTCCGGCGGCAGCAGCCGGTCCAGTTCGGCCACGGCCTCCCGCACGTCCCGGGTGGCGAGTTCGACGCCCGCGAGCTCGAACGGTGCGGCGGCGGTGAGCGCCGGCCCGAGCTCGGCGCTGCCCCCCGGCAGCACGAGCCCGACCCTGAGCGGCCCGGTGCCCGCCACCGCCGCGGCCAGTTCGCCCAACCGGCCCGCCCCGCACAGGAACGGGCCGACCGCGTCGGCGTACCAGGCCGTGCGGTGGACGCGGTGCGCGGGCACCGCCTCGACGACCGGCAGGTTCCCCGGGGGGAACACCGCCGCGTCGTCGAAGAGGCCGCGGAACAGCTCCGGGACCGGCGAAGCCTGTGCCGGCGAGCCGTCGGCGCTCATCGCGCGGGCCCCCGACCCGCCCAGGTCCAGGCGTAGTTGGCGTCCTCGCTCGCCCGCCCGCCCTCGCCGAGCTCCAGCGGGCGGAAGGTGTCCACCATGACGGCCAGTTCGTCGAAGAACTCCGCGCCGATGCTGCGCTCGTAGGCGCCCGGCTGCGGCCCGTGGGTGTGCCCGCCGGGGTGCAGTGAGATCGAGCCCTGGGCGATGCCGGAGCCCTTGCGGGCCGCGTAGTCGCCGCCGCAGTAGAACATCACCTCGTCGCTGTCCACGTTGGCGTGGTAGTAGGGCACCGGGATCGACAGCGGGTGGTAGTCCACCTTGCGGGGAACGAAGTTGCAGATCACGAAGTTGTTGCCCTCGAACACCTGGTGGGCCGGCGGCGGCTGGTGGATCCGCCCGGTGATCGGCTCGAAGTCCCGGATGTTGAAGGCGTACGGGTACAGGCAGCCGTCCCAGCCGACCACGTCGAAGGGGTGGTGCGGCACGGTGTAGCGGGTGCCCGAGACCCCGTTCGGGCCGCGGTGCTTGACCAGCACGTCGACGTCGCCGTCGGCGTCGACCACCAGCGGCCCGACCGGCCCGCGGAAGTCCCGCTCGCAGTACGGCGCGTGCTCCAGCAGCTGCCCGTACTTGGAGAGGTAGCGCTTGACCGGGGTGATGTGGCTGTTGGCCTCGATGCAGTAGGCGCGCAGCGGTTCGTCCCCGGTCGGCACCCAGCGGTGGGTGGTGGCGCGCGGGATGATCACGTAGTCGCCCTGGCCGACCTCGATCGAGCCGAAGACCGTCTCGACCGTGCCCGCGCCGGACTCCACGTACACGCACTCGTCGCCGAGCCCGTTGCGGTACAGCTCGCTCGGGGCCCCGGCGGCGACGTACGAGATCCGCACGTCGCCGTTGCCGAGGACGAGCCGGCGGCTGCCGACGACGTCCGCGGACTTCCACTCCTGGTCCGCGAACAGCTCGTGCAGCTTGAGGTGGCGGGGGAGCAGGGGATGGTTGGGCACCGTGGACTGGTCGGGCAGCTCCCACGGCACCGCGTTGACCACCGCCGAGGGGATGCCCCGGTGGTAGAGCAGCGAGGAGTCGGAGGAGAATCCCTCCTCGCCCATCAACTCCTCGTAGTACAGCCCGCCTTCGGGTGTGCGGTGCTGGGTGTGCCGCTTGGGCGGGATGCTGCCCAGCTGCCGGTAGTACGTCATCTCCGTGCTCCTCCTCGACGCCTCGAACGTCCGTCAGGGCCGCCGTCAATCAGGGTAGGCCGACGCTCACAGGTTGCCGCGACGGTCCTGCTCGCGCTCGATGGACTCGAACAGCGCCTTGAAGTTGCCCTTGCCGAAGCCCAGCGAACCGTGCCGCTCGATGAACTCGTAGAAGACGGTCGGGCGGTCGCCGATCGGCTTGGTGAAGATCTGCAGCAGGTAGCCGTCCTCGTCGCGGTCGACCAGGATGCCGCGCTTCTTCAACTCCTCGATCGGCACCCGCACCTTGCCGATGCGCTCCCGCAGCTCCGGGTCGTCGTAGTAGGCGTCCGGGGTGTTGAGGAACTCGACGCCGCGGGCGCGCAGCACGTCGACGGTGGTGAGGATGTCGTTGGTGGCGAGCGCCATGTGCTGGCAGCCGGGGCCGGTGTAGAACTCCAGGTACTCGTCGATCTGGGACTTCTTCTTGGCGATGGCCGGCTCGTTGAGCGGGAACTTCACCCGGTGGTTGCCGCTGGCGACGACCTTGGACATCAGGGCGGAGTACTCGGTGGCGATGTCGTCGCCGACGAACTCGGCCATGTTCACGAAGCCCATGACCCGGTTGTAGAACTGGACCCACTCGTCCATCCGGCCCAGCTCGACGTTGCCGACGGCGTGGTCGAGGGCCTGGAACAGGCGCTTGGGGGTGCCCTCCGGGCGGGTGACGCCGCTCTTCGCCACGACGTAGCCCGGCAGGTACGGGCCCTGGTAGCGGGAGCGGTCGATCAGGGTGTGGCGGGTCTCGCCGTAGGTGGCGATGGCCGCGCGGCGCACGGTGCCGTTCTCGTCCGAGACGTCGTTCGGCTCCTCCAGGACGGTGGCGCCGCTGGCCCGGGCGTGCTCGATGCACTTGTCGACGTCCGGGACCTCGAGGGCGAGGTCGACCACGCCGTCGCCGTGCCGGCGGTGGTGGTCCAGCAGCGCGCTGTCCGGCTGGACACCGCCCTTGATCACGAAGCGGCAGGAGCCGGAGCGCAGCACATAGGCCTTGCGGTCGCGGCGGCCGGTCTCCGGGCCGGAGTAGGCGACCAGCTCCATGCCGAACACGACCTGGTAGAACTGGGCCGTCTGGGTGGCGTTGCCGACCACGAAGACGACCGCGTCCTGGGCGGTGACCGGGAACGGGTCGGAGGCCTGGTCGTGCTCGACGAGGCCGACGAGGCGGCGCAGCTGGTCGGCGTCGAGGCCGGCCTCGCGCTCCTCGGGGGTCAGCTCAAGGGCGTGGGACTGCGGGGTCATCGCTCGTTCCTCCAGTCAGGGCCTCGGCGTTGAGGCTTCCGGGGGTGTTCGGGGGCCTTGCGGCCCGCCGGGTCGGATCGCGTGGATCGCGGCCGCACGGCGACGGGTGGGCGGTGCGGTTGCGGAGAGCTTGCTCCTGTCGTGGGGGTTGGGCAACAGGTCGGTTTTTCACTGCTCAATGTGTACAAGCTGGCCAGGAAATCCCGGCTTCGGCTGCGCAAAATGCGCTGCCTCCGGGCGGTCATCGCCCGAATTCTGCGCAGCCGCACCTACCGGTCCTCGGGGCCGGGCCCGTCGGCGGGCGGGAGGTGGCGCAGGAACCAGTCCCCGGCCAGCTCAGCGGCCTGGTCGAGGGTGCCGGGCTCCTCGAACAGATGGCTCGCGCGCGGCACCACCACCAGCTCGCCCGCGCCGCCCAGCCGGGCCAGGGCCCGCCGGTTGAGGTCCAGCACGGTGGTGTCCAGCGCGCCGACCACGAGCAGCGTCGGCGCGTCCACCCGGGCCAGCACGTCCGGCCCGGCGAGGTCCGGCCGCCCGCCCCGGGAGACTACGGCACGTACCGCGGGGCCCAGTTCGGCGGCCGTGTACAGCGCGGCGGCCGCGCCGGTGCTGGCGCCGAACAGCCCCAGCGGCAGCCCGCGGGCCCCTTCGGTGCGCCCCAGCTCCTCGGTCACGGCGGTCAGTCGAGAACCGAGCAGGGCGACGTCGAACACCTTGCGCCGGTCCGGCTCCTCGGCCTCGGCGAGCAGGTCGAACAGCAGGGTGCCCAGCCCGCGGCGGTTCAGGTGCCGGGCGACGTGCCGGTTGCGCGGACTGCGCCGGCCGCTGCCGCTGCCGTGCGCGAAGACCACCGCCGCGCGCGCCCCGGCCGGCACGGTCAGCCGGCCGGTCAGCCGGACCCCGGCGACGGCCAGCGGCAGCTCGCGGTCGATGCCGTCCCCGCCGGGCGGTTCGCCGTTGGGGGGCTCGCCGTCGGGTGGCTCCCTGTCGGGCGGTTCGCCGTCGGGTGGCTCCCTGTCGGGTGGTTCGCGCCGGGCCTCGGCCAGCAGCCGCAGCACCTCCTCGTCGCCGGTCTGCGTGAAGTCGGCGTAGAACTCGCCGATCGCGAAGAACGGCGACGGCGTGTCGACGCAGACCAGCTCGTCGGCGACCTCGGACAGCCGCTCCGTCCAGTCCCGCGGCGCCACCGGGACGGCCAGCACCACCCGCGCCGCCCCGCGCGCCCGGACGATCCGGCAGGCGGCCCGGGCGGTCGAGCCAGTGGCGACGCCGTCGTCCACCACGACCACCGAGCGCCCGCGCAGGTCCGCCGCCGGGCGGTCGCCCCGGTAGCGCAGCGCCCGGCGCTCCAACTCGGCGCGCTCGCGCCGCTCCACCTGCGCCAGCTGCCCGTCACCCACCCCGGCGAGCCGGATGACCTGCTCGTTCAGCACCCGGACGCCGTCCTCACCGATCGCCCCCATGCCCAGCTCGGGCTGGTACGGCACACCCAGCTTGCGGATCACGCAGATGTCCAGCGGCGCACCGAGCGCCGCCGCCACCTCGGCCGCCACCGGTACGCCGCCCCGGGGCAGGGCGACCACCACGGTGCCGGGGCCGGCGAGGTGGCCGAGCCGGCCGGCCAGGCGGCGGCCCGCCTCTCTGCGGTCGGTGAAGGGGGTTCCGGTGACGTGCATTCCACGGCCTCCGGGTTCCACCGTACGCCGGTCCGGTACACCGGTCCCGGGCGTCCCTCCGGGCGTCGCTGCGGGGCTGGGTGGGGCTTGTCCGGCGGGCCGCCTGCTGGGGTCGTACGGGGGCCGCAAGGGGTCTGCGCGGGGTCTGTACGGGGGCCTGTGCGGGCCCCGTGGGACAGGGGCGGGACCGGGATAGGACCGTCGCGGCCACCGGTCCGGGACCGCGACGGGCACCGCCCGGGACTTCGCGCGTACGGGCCCGGGACGGTACGGCCGCGCGGCCGGGAACGGGACGGGACGACACCCCCGTGCGACCGGGACGGCGGGCGGCGGAACGTGGTGCGCAGAGGCGGTCCGCAGAGCCCGCCCAGCACACCGAAGGAGCGTCCGAGATGCCGGGCACCGTCATCACCGACCTGCGCCGCCGCGGCTGCGCCGTCGACCCCGGAGGCCTGCTCGCGGGACCGCTGCGCGCCGTCGGCCTGCAGTGGCTCGAACCGGGACGGAGCGCCGAGGTGATCGCCGAGGGCGTCGAGCACGCGCTGTACGTCACCGCGGGCTCCGGCCTCGCCGCCCTGCCGGAGCACGCCGTGCACCCCGACCACCCCGAGCGCGCCGACACCGGCCTGCCGCTGGTCGAGGGCACCGCCGTCGTGCTCCCGCTCGGCGCGCGGACCGTCCTGACCGCCGGAACGGCCGGACTGGAGTACTTCCACGCCGTCCTGGCCGCCCCCCCCGTCCGCGGAACCGGCCGTCGAACCGTCCGCCGAGCCTGCCGCCGAACCGTCCGCCGGAGAAGCCGAAACCTCCACCGAAGAACCCGAAGACCTCGAAGACCTCGAAGAACCCGAAGAACCCGAAGAAGGTGACCAGAGGTGATCGTCACCACCGACACCGGCTCCGCCATGGTCCTGCTCGGCCCGAACGGGGAGCGGGTCCGGATCCGCTCATTGGCCCGTCGCGCCATGCTCGCCAGCGCCTGCGAGGCCTTCGACCACCTGCGGCTGAGCCCGGGCGCCCATCACGTCCTGCCCGGGCGGCCCGACGCCGAGACGGTGCTGCACGTCCTGCGGGGCGCCGCCGTCATCGGGCAACTCGCCGACCAGCCGGACCACTTGGCCTCGGACGGCGACCTGCTGCTGGCCCGCAAGGGCCGCACCCTGCGGATCGAGGCCGGCCCGCTCGGCGCGGAACTGCTCTGCCTCACCCTGGCCGTGCCCCGCCACCGCGCCGGCACCCGGGCCTCCCTCGCCCGCCGCCGCGCCGAACGCTGCGACCGGCCCTGACCTTCACCGTTCTCCGGGAGCCACTTGTGATCCTCGTCCCTGCTGCCGTCCCGCGCACCGCGCCCGTCTTCCAGCGGCTGATCGACCCCGAGCGCCGTCCGGCCGTCCGTGCCGCGCTGACCGTCGAGACCCTGCCGCCCGGCGTCCTGGTCGAGCAACTCCCGTGCGAGTCGGTCGAGTCGGTCACCGTGGTGCTGGCCGGACGGCTGTCCGCGGGCGGCCGGATCCTGTCCCCGGGCGAGGCGCTGCACCACCCGCCCGGCAGCAGTCACCGGCTCACCGCCGTGCGCGGCGCACCGACCGCCGTGCTCACCGTCCGGCCGGTCCTGTCCGTAGCCGACATCCCCGCCCAGCGCGGCGGTTCGCGAGCCCTCGGGCCCGTCCGGTCCGCCCGGCGGATCGCCGTCGACACCGTGCTCCTCGCCCCCGGCGGGCAGCACGGGCCGTACGCCGTGGCCGCGGTGGACACGTTCCTGGTGCTGCTCTCCGGCGCCGACGCCCGCCTCGTTCTGGACGACCGCGAAGTGCCCCTGTTCCCAGGTGACTTGGTCTACCTCCGGGCCGGTGAGCGGTACGTCCTGCGGGCCGGTGCGGGCGGGCCGGTGGCCGCCGTGCGCGGCCGGGTCGGCGCGGTTCTGGGACCTGAACAGGACCTCGAACCCATGCAAACGGGTCAGGCCCGTCCGCACAGTGGTGGGCAGAGCGATTGATCGATCGGATCGGCCGCTCGGAAGAATCAGGAGTACCACCTCATGTCCACGAACACCGCGACTGCCTCGACGACTGCGACCAGGGTGATCTGTACGGCCGGAGTGCTGGCGGGCGTGATCGCGGCAGCCCTGGCACTGCGCAAGGCCTGTTCCGGCTCCGTCTCGGAGTCGACCGGGCGTTCCGAGTCGAAGTCCGGCACGGTCACGCCGAAGGATTGCCCGTTCGGATGCGGGCCCGGCCAGTAGCTCACCCCCGCCGCCCCTCTTCCGACTGACAGATAACAGCGAACAGCTGACAGATTTCAACATCTGTCAGCTGTTCGTTGTTATCTGTCAGCTGTTATCCGTCGGCGCTCGCCCGCTCGCCCGCCACCCCCGGGCCCGCCACTTCCGAGCCCGTTACCGGTTGGCCGCCGCCGAGCGCGGCAGCACCGCCAGCACCTGCGTGCCGTGCTGCTGGGGCAGCGGTCCGACGGTGCAGCGGCCGCCGATCTCCGCCGCCCGGTCGGCCATCGACCGCAGGCCGACCCCACCGCCCGGCGGTTCGTCGACGGACTCCGTCTCCCGGTACCCGACCCCGTCGTCCTGCACGGTCAGGGTCAGCGCCTCGTCGTCCACCCGGAGCGCCACCCGCACGGTCCGGGCCCGGGCGTGCCGCAGCACGTTGTTGAGCGCCTCCGCGGTGATGCGGTAGGCCGCGACCTCCACCGCCGCCGCCAGCTCCGGCAGCGGCTCCGGCGAGACCTCGACCGTCACGGTCAGCCCGGCCCCGCTGAAGTTGTCCGCCAGCTGCCGGACCGCCCGGGCCAGTCCGAGTTCGCCCAGCGGCGCCGGCCCGAGCCGGTCGGTGATCCGGCGGACTTCCTGGATCGCCATCCCCAGGCCCTCGGAGACCGTGTGCAGCGGGTCCGCGAGCCCGCCGTCCGCCGTCGAGGCGGCGTTGTCCACCCGCAGTCGCAGGCCGGCCAGGGCCGGTCCGAGCCCGTCGTGGATGTCCCGCCGCAGCCACCGTCGTTCCTCCTCCCGGGCGGCGATGATCTGCTCCCGGCTGGCCAGCAGGTCCTCCTGGAGCTGCAGGGAGGCGACGGCGGGCGAGGCCTGGTCGGCGAGCGAGCGCAGGATGTCGACGTCGGTCGCCGCCAGCCGCTCCTCGCCCGTCCGCAGCCCGACGGTCAACTCGCCGATCGGCAGCCCGTTGTGGACGAGCGCGAAGCCCTGGCTGCGGCCGTTCAGCCGCCCGGCGGTGGCCAGCGTGCGCCGTCCGGCCCGGGTGGTGACGGCCAGGGTGACGCCGGGCAGTTTGAGTTCCTCGGCGACCGTCGCGCACAGCGCCGCCGGCAGCTGCTCCGGGTCGACGACCTGCCGCACCCGCCCCGCGAGCGTGCGCAGCACCTGGTACGGCTGCGCGCGTTCGCCGTAGTACAGCCGGTCCACCACGGCGACGGCCCGTCGCGCCGCCTTCGGCAGGGTGGCGCCGAGCGCGTACACCAGGGCGATCAGCAGCAGGGCGGCCCCACCGCGCCCCGGTAGCAGCGAGTTGGACAGTGCGGCGGCGGCCACCACGAACAGTCCGGTGACGCCGGTGCCCAGCAACAGCCCGATCAGGACGCTGCGGGCCGCCCGGTCGAGCCGCCAGCCGTGGTCCCGGATCACCAGGAAGCCGATCGCGACGGCCCAGACCGCCCCCGCCGCGGTGAACAGCCAGTAGCTGAGCCAGTAGTGGTCGGCGCGGTTGCGCATGTAGAAGTCCTGCAGCGCGACCCAGAGCACGTACGCCCCGAGCATGCCCGCCACCCGCAGCCGGTGCCGACGGGTCTCGGCCGCGTCGCGCCCCGGGACGGCCGCCGGCCGCAGCAGCCGGGACAGCAGGACCAGCGTGACGAACCCGAGCACGCACTCGCTGATCAGCAGGTCGTGGCCGCCCAGTCCGTCGACCACGCTCACGGCGAGGTGCGCCGGCGGGCTGTCGGCCAGCGGATTGGTCCGCCCGTAGGTCGTCGGGTCGGCGAGGCCCTGGGCCACCTCGGCGCTCACCCACACGCCGACGGCCCCGATGAACCACCACCATCGCCGCGTCGTCAGCCGTCCGCTCGGCAGCCAGAGCGGCAGCGCGTAGATGAGCGTCGTCCTGACCGCGCTGAGCACCGTGTCGAAGGCCAGCACGGCGCCGGCGATGCCCGGGTCGCGGACCTCGACCCAGAGCGGTGCGGCCGCCACCCGGGGGAGGATGTTGGTGAGCGCGTAGACGAGCATCACCCAGCCGAGCGGGCTGCCCGGGCGGTGCGCGTGGAGCAGCATGCCGGCCCCGGCGGTCGGCAGGGCGTAGACCAGGATGGCGAGTTCGTCGCGGGGGTGGGAGACGCCCGGTTCGCCGAGGTGGACGAGCACGTAGCAGATCCACACCGTCGCGGAGACGAAGCAGAGCGCGGTGACGACCGCGGCGGCGGTCAGTTGCCGCTCGGCCCGGGTGCGGCGCGGGGGAGAGGAGACCGTGATCATGGCACCACCTCGGTTCTCGACAGCGGGTGTTCCGCCGGCCGCGTCGTGGTCCGCCGGCGCCTCGTCCCCAGGGTGTCCGGTCCCAGTCTGGTCGGCCCGGTGTCCCGGTCGCCTGAGGCAGCGGTCACGCATTCCGGGCGGGACCGCGGTGGGCGCCACCCCCGCCGTGCGGACGACCCCCGGGCATGTCACGGAGAGTCACGTGATCGCCGCTGCTAGTGTCGGCCGGGTGGATGAACACCAGCTGGTCGCACCCTCCGGTCCGGCGGGCGGGGCGGCACCCGTTCGAGTACTGATCGTCGACGACCACCCCCTCTTCCGGGAGGGGCTCAAGGCGGCGCTGGAGAGCGCCGAGGGCGTCACCGTGGTGGCCGAGGCCGAGCGGGTCGCCGATGTCCCGGACGCGGTCGCCCGGAACAGCCCGAACGTGGTGATCATGGACCTCTCCCTGCCCGACGGCTCCGGGCTGGAGGCCGTCCGCCGGCTCTCCGGTCAGGAGCAGTCCCCGCCGGTGCTGATGCTGACCATGTCGGACGACGACGGCAACCTGCTCGCCGCGCTCCAGGCGGGCGCCCGCGGCTACCTGGTCAAGGGCGCGGGGCGCGAGGAGGTGCTGCACGCCGTCCGGACGGTCGCCGCGGGCGGCGCGGTGTTCGGCGGCGAGGTCGCCGGGCGGATCACGGCGCTGCTGGCCGGGGCGAAGATGCGCGAGGCCGGGCAGCTCTTCCCCGACCTCACCGCCCGCGAGGCCGAGGTGCTGGACCTGGTCGCGCGCGGCCACGACAACCGGCGGATCGCCCGGGAGCTCGTGGTCGCGGAGAAGACCGTCCGCAACCACGTCACCCACATCTTCGAGAAACTGCACGTCGCGACCCGCGCGGAGGCGGTCGCCCGGGCCCGCGACATGGGCCTCGGCGACGGCTGAACCCGCCCCCGACGGGGGAGCGCCGGAGACGTCCGGGGGCGCCGGTCCGCTGACCGGCACCCCCGGAGTCGTCCTGGTCCCACCGGACCTACGACTGCGTCACCACTGCGTCACGGCTGCATCTCGTACGCGCCCGAGAGCGCCTCGACCCGCGCCCACACCTTCGCGGCGCGCTCGGCGTCCGCCACCGGGCGGCGCACGTTGGCCAGCGCCCAGGCGGCCTGCTCCTCGGTGGCGGAGGCCTTGCCGTGCAGCTCGGTCGCGTGCGCGGAGAAGTCGCGGACCAGCGCGTCGAACACCTGGTCCAGGACATCGGCGTCGAGGCCGGTCAGCTCGGCCTGCTCCAGCACCAGCTGGCCGTAGACGATCAGCGCGAACAGCTGGCCGATCTCCAGCAGGAAGTCCAGGTCGGCCTGCTGCTCCTTGCTCGGCGCGTGCTTGATCAGCAGCTCGCAGAAGCCGTCGGCCTGCTCGCGGAAACGGGCGACGTTCGGCAGCTGGGCGTGCCGGTCGTAGGCGGCGCGCCAGTCGTGGAAGCGGATCGCGCCGAGGCCGCGGGCCGGGCCCTGGCGGAACAGGAAGGCGTCGTCGGCGGCGTCCAGCCGGGTCGGCACCGGCGGGTACTCGGCGGGCGCGAACAGGTAGTTGCCCATGAACTTGAGGATCAGCGCCAGGTTGACGTGGACCGTGCCCTCCAGCTTCGGCAGGCCGCGGATGTCCTTGGCGGCCTTGTCGAAGTAGGTGTCCGCCTCGAAGCCCTTGGCCGCGATGACGTCCCACATCAGGTCGATGACCTTCTCGCCCTCGGTGGTGACCTTCATCTTGGTCATCGGGTTGAAGAGCAGGTAGCGGCGGTCCTCGGCGGAGGCCGTGCGGAAGTAGTCGACGGCCCGCGCGCTGAACAGCTTCATCGCCACCAGGCGGGCGTACGCGTCGGTCAACTCCCGCCGCACGTGCGGGAAGTCGGTGACCTTGCGGCCGTACAGCACCCGGTTGTGGGCGTGCGTGACGGCCTCGTACATCGCGTGCTCGCAGATGCCGACCGAGGCGGTGCAGAGGTTGAACTTGCCGACGTTGACGGTGTTCAGCGCGGCGTCGAAGGCGGCCTGCCCGGTGTGCAGCACGTCCTCGGCCCGGACCGGGTAGTCCTCCAGGCGGAACTCGCTGACGTACATCTGGGCGTTCACGACGTTCTTGACCAGGTGGTACGCATCGTGGCGGCTGTCGGCGGCGAAGAAGACGTAGCCCTCGGGGCCCTCGACGTCCGAGCGGCGGCCGAACACCGAGACCAGGCCGGCCACGTTGCCGTTGCCGATGTAGTACTTGGGGCCGGTCGCGGTGAAGCCGCCCTCGCCGTCCGGGGTGAGGATCATGTCGGTGGAGTAGATGTCGGCGCCGTGGGAGCGCTCGGACAGGCCGAAGGCCATCACGTGGCCCTCGGCGAGGAGCTTGGCGGCGCGGGCCCGGACGGCCTCGTTCTCGCTCTGCCAGACCGGGCCGAGGCCCAGGATGGTGACCTGCCAGGTGTACCAGTAGCCGAGGCCGTAGAAGCCGAGGATCTCGTTCAGCTCGGCGATCCGCGCGGTGTCCCAGCGCTTGTCGGCGTCGGCCGCGGACGGGGTCAGGAACTCCGCGAACAGGCCCTCCCGGGCGGCGAATTCGAGGAAGTCGCCGTACCAGGCGCGGTCGATGTAGGTGTCGATGAGCGCCTTCTTGCCGCGGGACTCGAACCAGTCGACGGTCGCGCGCAGCAGCCGGCGGGTCGGCTCGTCGAACTGTGCGGGGTCGTAGGTGCGCGGGTTGAAGAGCATCGGGGGCTCCCAGGGGGTCGAGGGTGTGAGGACTCGGCGGGGCGGGGTGCGGCGGGCGGGTGGACGGATGGCGGCGAACAGAGTTCAGAAGACAGATGTCAGCGAACAGATTTCAGATTTCAAACTCTGTCATCTGTTATTTGTCATCTGTGATCTGTTCCCCGTCCGTCCTCCGCGAGCCGGCGCAGGGTGGCGAGCACGTCGTCCAGCCAGGCGAGGGTCATCCGCTCGAACTCGATGCCGCCGCGCAGCACGACGTGCTGGAGCTCCTGCCGGGTGTCCAGCGCGGTGAGGTCGGGGAAGTCCCGCTGCTCGCCGTGCAGGTAGCGGGCGAGGAGGGCGGCGTGGCTGTCGCGGTGCCGCTCGACCTCGGAGATCAACGCGGCCGGGTCGTCGAAGGCGGCGGCCCGGATCTTGACCGCGAGCTCGTGCCGTACGGTCTCCGGTTCGACCGGTTCGCGCAGCCAGTCGGCCAGCGCGGCCCGTCCGGGCCCGGCTGCCGAGTAGACCTTCTTGTCCGGGCGGCCGTCCTGCGCGACCTCCTCGGCGGCGACCCAGCCGTCCGCCTCCATCCGCCGCAGCACCCGGTAGATCTGCTGGTGGGTGGCGGTCCAGAAGCGTCCGATGGAGCGGTCGAAGCGCCGGGCCAGTTCGTACCCGGAGCCGGGCTGCTCCAGCAGCGAGACGAGGATCGCGTGCTCCAGTGCCATGCCCAGCATCCTGCTATGCAACGAGTTGCATAGGCAATGGGCCCTCGGAGTGTTGAGACGCAGGTCACCGGCGTGATCGGATGGTTATCGGTCATTCCGGACTATCAGGTGCAAAACCTTGGAGAAGCGCCAGAATAGGTACGGGGCTTGCCCCTTCCCATGGTCCGAAACCACAGGAGGTGGTATCGGTGGCAACCCATGTGCCGACAGGCATGGAGCACCACCCGGACATCGTCGAACTCCGGGAACACTACGAGCGGGTCACCTCGACCCCCCGCGCCCAGGGCGTCGAAGCCCTGGCCGTTCTGGCCGGCCTGTTCCTCGCGGCATCGCCGTGGATCGTCGGCTTCACCGCGTTCAGCACCCTGACCGTGACCTGCCTGATCGTCGGGCTGGCCTACACGGCACTGATGGCCGGCTACGGCTCGGCCTACGAGCGCACCCACGCGAGGGCCTGGGCCGCCGCCGCGCTCGGTATCTGGACGATCATCTCTCCCTGGGCCGTCTCCGGGTCCGTCGCGCACGGCAAGAACATCGTCACCTGCGTCATCGTCGGCGCCGTGATGTTCCTGCTTGGACTCGCGGCGATCTCGATGGCCACGATCACGTCGAACGGAGCAGCGATGCGGCTCGGCCGGGCCGGCCGCGCCAAGGGCTGACCTTCCCCGCAGCCCGCGTCCGGGGCACGGAGGGCACTCGTGCCCGCCGCGCCCCGGCGCACCGGCCGACGAGGCCGGGCCGGGCCGGGCTACGGGTGCGTCATCCGCAGCACGTCCAGCGCCCGGTCCAACTCCTCCTCGGTGAGCGCGCCCCGCTCGACGTACCCGCGCTCCAGCACCACCTGGCGGATGGTCTTCCGCTCGGCCAGCGCCTGCTTGGCGACCTTCGCCGCCTCCTCGTACCCGATGTAGCGGTTCAGCGGCGTCACCACCGAGGGCGAGGACTCCGCGTACTCGCGGGCCCGTTCGACGTTCGCGGTGATGCCGTCCACCGTCCGGTCCGCCAGCAGCCGGGCGCTGTTGGCCAGCAGCCGCACCGACTCCAGCACGTTGCGGGCGATCACCGGGAGCATCACGTTCAGCTCGAAGTTGCCGCTCGCGCCGGCCAGCGTCACCGTCGCGTCGTTGCCCACCACCTGGGCGGCGACCATCAGCACCACCTCGGGCAGCACCGGGTTCACCTTGCCCGGCATGATGGACGAACCGGGCTGCAGATCCGGCAGGTTGATCTCGCCCAGGCCGGTGCGCGGACCGGAGCCCATCCACCGCAGGTCGTTCGCGATCTTCGTGAACCCGACTGCCACCGTGCGCAGTTGGCCGCTCAGCTCGACCAGCGCGTCCCGCGCGCCCTGCGCCTCGAAGTGGTCGCGGGCCTCGGTCAGCGGCAGCCCGGTGGTCCGGGCGACCTCCTCGATGACGGCCGCCGGGAATCCGGGCGGGGTGTTGATGCCGGTGCCCACCGCCGTTCCGCCGAGCGGCAGTTCGGCGACCCGGGGGAGGGTCGCCAGCAGTCGCTCCCGCCCGTGCCGCACCTGGGCCGCGTAGCCGCCGAACTCCTGGCCGAGGGTGACGGGCGTGGCGTCCATCAGGTGCGTACGGCCGGACTTGACCACCTGCGCGAACTCGACCGACTTGCGCTCCAGCGCCTCCGCGAGGTGCTCCAGCGCCGGGATCAGGTCGTGGGTGACGGCGGCGGTGGCGGCGATGTGGATCGAGGACGGGAACACGTCGTTGGACGACTGGCTGGCGTTCACCTGGTCGTTCGGGTGGACCGGCCGCCCCAGCCGTTCGCCGGCCAGGGTGGCGATCACCTCATTGGCGTTCATGTTGGACGAGGTGCCCGAACCGGTCTGGAACACGTCCACCGGGAACTCGTCGTCCCAGCGGCCCTCCGCGACCTCCTCGGCGGCCGCCGCGATCGCCCCGGCCGTCTCCTCGTCCAGGACCCCGAGGCGGGCGTTCACCCGCGCCGCGGCCGCCTTGACCCGGGCCAGCGCGGCGATGTGCGCGCGCTCCAGCCGTTGGCCGGACACCGGGAAGTTCTCCACCGCCCGCTGCGTCTGCGCCTGCCACTTCGCGGCCGCCGGCACCCGCACCTCGCCCATCGAGTCGTGCTCGATCCGGTACTCCTGCGGCTTCTCCCGCTCGTCACCCATCGCGCGCTGCACCTCCTGTACGGGCCGGTCCGGCCCGGTCACGGGACTTCCGATCACCACAGCCGCTCGCGGGCCCCGGGTATTTCCACCCGCAGCAGCCCACCCGGCTCGGCGCCGAGCTGTCCGACGACCGTGCCGTCCGGGGCCCACACGCCGGAGCGGCCCGAGGTCTCCGCGAACTCGCCGCTGGCCCCGGCACTGGTGGACAGTACGCCCCAGACCGCGTGCGCGCCGGTCCGCTCCCGCAGGTGCCCGGCGAGCCGCTCGGCCTGCGCGGGTCCGGGACCGTACAGCGTGGAGGCCACGTAGGCGTCGATGCCGAGGGCGGCGGTCTCCTCGGCGTGGGCCGGGTCGGCGGCGGGGGCGGTCAGGTCGTAGCCGGTCAGGGACAGCTCGGGGAACACCACCAGTCGGGTCCCCGCCTCCCGGACGGCCGCGGCGTGCCGTTCGGCGTTGACGGCCAGGGTGTCCGGACGGCCGGGGGCGGCGCAGACGGGCTGGGCGACGGTGACCGTGACGGAGGCAGGGACGGCGGGGGTGGCGGGGGTGGCGGGCGCGGTGCGGACGTCGGCGAGCGGCACGGACCGAGGCGCGGACGGAGGCGCGGACGAGGACACGGCGGAGCCTCCGGCGGGCGGGGGAGTCGATGGTCAAGATCAACCTATGCGTCCCTCCGACGGCCGGGCAACAGTTCGGCGACCGCCGAAACCACGCCGCCCCCGCCCCGCCGGCCGCACCGGGTGGACGGCCCTCGGCCGTTCGCGCCATGATCACTCGAACGAGTGAGATCCCGGCCGGAACGCTTCAAACGGTCGTACGGCACTTCGTACGCTCCTGACCGGGTCGGGCGGATTCCGACCGCCCCGGAGCGCCGCTATCCGGCCCGGGGAAACCGACGCAGGGGGCGGACCGGATGACCACAGAACACGACGGCAACGACACCCACCGCGGCCTGACCAGACGGCAACTGCTCGGCGCCTCCGCGGCGCTCGGCAGCGCCGCCTGGCTGCTGCGCGGCACCATCGGCCCCGACAGCGCCGAGGCGGCCACGCCCGTCCCGCCCGGCCTTCCCGCCGGCACCGAGCTGTACCAGCGGGTGTTCCAGAACTGGTCCGGCGAGATCCGCACCGACCAGCTGTGGACCTGCGCACCGCGCACCCCCGAGGAGGTCCCGGCCCTCGCCGACTGGGCGCACGCCAACGGCTGGCGGCTGCGCGCCACCGGCTACCGGCACACCTGGGCCCCGCTCACCGTCGCCAACGGCACCCCGGCCGACGCCCGCGTCCTGCTCGTGGACACCAACCGGTACCTCACGGCCATCACCGCCGACTCACCGACCACCGTGCGGGCGCAGACCGGCGCGAGCATGGACGCGCTGCTCACCCACCTGTCCGACCGCGGCCTCGGCCTGACGGCCTGCCCGGCGCCGGGCGACCTCACCGTCGGCGGAGTGCTCGCCATCGGCGGCCACGGCACCGCCACCGGCGCCGGCGGCGAACTGCGCCCGGACGGGCACGGCTACGGCTCGGTCAGCAACCAGGTGGTCAAGCTCACCGCCGTCGTCCTCGACCCGGCGACCGGCCGCTACGCGCTGCGCACCTTCGACCGCGCCGAGGCCGACAGCGCCGCGTTCCTGGTGCACCTCGGCCGCGCCTTCCTCACCGAGGTCGTGCTGCGCGTCGGAGCCGACCGCCCGCTGCGCTGCGTCAGCCGGCTGGACATCCCGGCGAGCGACCTGTTTGCCCGCCCCGGCACCCCCACCGGGGGCGGCGGGCTGCTCGGCGGACTGCTGGGCGGCGGCGGAGGCCCGCGCACCCTCGCCGACTTCGTCGAGCGCGACGGCCGGGTCGAGGCGATCTGGTTCGCCTACACCGACTACCCGTGGCTCAAGACCTGGACCGTCGCCCCGAGCAAGCCGCTCGCCTCCCGGGCCGTCGACCAGCCCTACAACTACCCCTTCTCGGACAGCATTCCGGAACCGGTCGCCCGACTGGCCGGCCAAATCATCTCCGGTGCCTGGGGATCGGCCCCGCTGTTCGGTCAACTCCAGTACCTGGTCGCCAAGGTGGCGCTCACCGGCGACCTCACCGACGTCCTGCTCTCCGGCGGGCTGCTGCGTGACCTGCTCACCGGCGACCTGATCACCCACCTGCTCGCCGGCGGCCTGCGCTCCGACCTCTGGGGCCCCTCGCGCGCCCTGCTGCAGTACGTCCGGCCCACCACGCTGCGGGTCACCGCCAACGGCTACGCGATCCTGACCAAGCGCGCCGACCTGCAGTGGGTGGTCAGCGAATTCGCCGCCTACTACCGGCAGTTGCTCGGCGAGTACCAGGCCAGGGGCGAGTTCCCGGTGAACGGCGCGGTGGAGATCCGGGTCACCGGCCTGGACGACCCGTCCTACTCCGGCGTCCCCGGCGCCCGGCCGCCGCTGCTGTCCGCGCTGCGCCCCCGGGCGGACCGCCCGGAGTGGGACACCGCGGTCTGGCTCGACGTCCTCGCTTTCCCCGGTACGCCCGGACTGGAGCGCTTCGCCCGGGACTTGGAGCAGTGGCTGCTGCGCACCTTCGACGGCACCCGGGCCGGGGCGAGGGTCGAGTGGTCCAAGGGGTGGGCGTACACGGCGGACGCCGCCTGGGCCGACCAGGACATGATCGGCCGGGCCATTCCCGACAGCCTGCGCGCCGGGGGCGGGCCCGGCTGGGACGAGGCGGTCGCCACGCTCGACCGGTACGACCCGCACCGGGTGTTCGGGAACCCCTTCCTGGACGGGCTGTTGAAGTAACAGCGAACAGCGAACGGATAACAGATGACAGCTGACAGATTTCGAAATCTGTCAGCTGTCATCTGTTATCCGTCACCCGTCAGATGTGTTCCATCACGATCACCGCGAGGGTGTCCGGGGCCAGTGCGCGGAAGACGTGGGGGGCATCCCCGGGATAGCTGATGTAGTCGCCCGGGCCGAGCTCGACCGGCGTCTCGGTCGGGCCGACCAGGGCCCGGCCCGAGCCGATGAGCACGTGCTCGACGGTGCCGGGCATATGGGGCTCGGACGCCCTGGTGTCGCCCGGCTG
Source organism: Kitasatospora sp. NPDC059827 (assembly GCF_042731675.1). Taxonomy (NCBI): domain Bacteria; kingdom Bacillati; phylum Actinomycetota; class Actinomycetes; order Kitasatosporales; family Streptomycetaceae; genus Kitasatospora; species Kitasatospora sp. NPDC059827. The sequence continues at coordinate 180,926 of NZ_JBHWIV010000001.1, forward strand.
GGCCTCGATCCGGTAGATGTCGCGCCGGGCGTTCGGCGGGCAGGAGGAGAGCACCGTGGCGGCGTAGTTGGCCTGCTCGGAGTGGGTCACCGGGCCCTCGCCGGCCCGGAGCACCTTGACGGTGGGGCGCGGCGGGTCGACCAGCCTGCTGAACGGCACGTTCAGCGCGACCCCCAGCGCCCAGAGCGTCTCCACGCTGGGGTTGCCCGCGCCCGACTCCAGCTGCGAGAGCGTCGACTTGGCGATGCCGGCGCGGCGGGCCAGCTCGGCCATCGACAGTCCGCTGCGTTCGCGTTCGCGCCGGATGGACGCGGCGATCTGGCCGATCAGCTCCGCACCGGAGCCGTTGGCGCCCCCGGGTCGGGTGGTCCGGTCACTCATGCTCGCCACTCACGCTTTCTCCAGGCTCCTTCGGTCGGCTTCCCGCTGGTGGTGTCGTTCATGCTGCCACGCCGGCCCCCGGGCGGGCCGGGGCCATGGGGCCATGGGGCTGCGGGACCCAAGGGCGTTCGTCACATCGGTCCGTCCGTTCGTCTTGACGAACACGGGCTCCCAGGTTCATTCTGATGAACATGCGTTCGCTACTCCGAACACTCGAGCATGCGACCCTCCGCGACATCGCCCTGGTCTGCCTCGCCGACGCACTCGTCGGCGCCTCCTTCGGCGCGATCAGCGTCTCCGGCGGCCTGCCGCTCTGGGTGCCGACCGCCCTCTCCGTCCTGGTCTTCGCGGGCGGCTCGCAGTTCGCGGCCGTCGGCGTGGTGCTGTCCGGTGGTGGCGTGCTCGCGGCCGTCGCCACCGGGCTGGTGCTCAACGCCCGGCTGCTCCCGTTCGGGTTCGCGGTCGCCGACGTGCTCCAGGGCCCCTGGTGGCAAAGGCTGTTCGGGGCGCAGATGCTCACCGACGAGAGTGCGGCCTTCGCGCTGCAGCAGCACGAACCGCGCCGCCGACGGGCGGCGTTCTGGGTCTGCGGGGTCTCGCTGTTCGTGGTGTGGAACGTGGCGGTGCTGCTCGGCGGCCTCGCCGGCGGACTGATCGGGGACACCGACGCGCTCGGGCTGGACGCGGCCTTCCCGGCCGTGCTGCTCGCGCTGGTGCTGCCCTCGCTCACCGACCGCGCGACCCGTACGGCCGCGGTGGTGGGCGCGGTGGTGGCCGTCGCGGCCACGCCCTTCGTGCCGGGCGGGCTGCCGGTGCTGCTGGCCCTGGTCGGGCTGCTGTTCGCCCGGCGGCCCGGGGCGGGGCCGGAACCAGGAGAGCCGGGAGAGCCGGGGGAGCAGGCGGCCGCCCCGGCGGCCGTGAAGGAGGAGGTCCGATGATGCCGCTGTACGCGATCCTGCTACTGGCCGCCGGGACGTACGCCTATCGGGTGGCCGGCCCGCTGCTCGGGCACCGGCTCGCGCTCTCCGCGCGGATCCGGCACCTGCTGGCGGTCGCGGCGGCGGTACTGCTGGTCGCACTGGTCGCGACCGGCGCGCTGACCCAGGGGCACGGCTTCGCCGGGTGGGCCCGTCCGGCGGGGGTGCTGGTCGCGGGTGTGCTCGCGTGGCGCCGGGCACCCTTCCCGGTGGTGGTCGTGGCCGGGGCGGCGACGGCGGCGCTGCTGAGGCTGTGCGGAGTGTCGTGACGGAGGACGGCGGACAGTGTTCAGCGAACAGATGACAGATTTCGAAAGCTGTCATCTGTCACCTGTTATCCGTCAGTCGTCAGTCGTCAACCGCTCCGCCTGCACCTCGGGCCGCTTGCTGTCCCACAGCAGCTCCCACACCTTGAACACGCAGTGGTAGTCCCGCATGCTCCCCCGTGAGATCAGCAGGTAGGTGTCCCCGTCCCGCAGCAGCGTCTGCTGCCGACTGCTCATCGGATGCTCCGGGGTGTAGGTCGGGACGATCCGCCGCAGCTCCGCGACGGCCTCCTCCCGGGTGCCCTCGACCTCGCCGAGCACCTTGTTGCCCCAGGTCCGGTCCTTGCCGATCCCGACCGTCTCCTCGACGACCAGCGCCCAACGCGCCATGCCCCGCCTCCCCTTCCGTGTTCCGTACCGGCCGTTCGCGTTCGGATCGGCCGTTCCCGTTCGGCCCGGCCGCCCCCGTCAGCGCACCAGCGACTTGAAGAAGATGGTCGTCGGGTGCAGCACGCCGGTCGTGTCGGCCGCGTAGTCGGGCACCGAGCCGACCCGGGTCCAGCCCGCCGTCTCGTACATCCGCTCGGCCGGGCTGCCCGTCTCGGTGTCCAGCACCAGCAGCCGGATCCCCGACCGGGCCGCCCGCCCCTCCAGCGCCGCCAGCAGCCGCCCGGCCAGCCGCTGCCCGCGGTCCGCCGGGTGCACCATCAGCTTGGCCACCTCGCCCCGGTGCCGCCCGTTCGCCGTCGTGGCCGGCCGCAGCTGCACCGTCCCGGCGAGTCGCCCGTCGGCCGCCGCCCGGGCGGTCCACAGCACCAGCCGTCCGGCCGCGAGCTCCGGGACCAGTGCCCGCCACCACGCCGCGGACTCGTCCGGCTCCAGCGGGGCGAGGAAGCCGACCGAGGCACCGTCGCCGACGGTCGCCGTCAGCAGCCCGGCGAACTCGGCCACCGAGCCGTCCAGTTCCTCCGCCGTCACCTCGTCGACCACGTACGCCGTGCCGGACATGTCGCCTTCCTCACTCGCTCCCGTCGGTCCCTGACCGGGCGGGTTGCGGAATACTCGCCGATGTCCCGCCGAGACTACAAGGAGCTTCCATGCCGAAGCCGACCCGGATCGACCCGGCCGACCTGCTCGCGGTCGGCGACCTCCTCACCGACGAGGAGCGGCTGGTCCGTGACACCGTCCGCCGGTTCACCGAGGAGCGGATCCGCCCGCACATCGGCGACTGGTTCGAGCGCGGTGTCTTCCCGGCCCGCGAACTCGCCCCCGAACTCGGCGCGCTGGGCGTGCTCGGCATGCACCTCGACGGCTACGGCTGCGCGGGTGCCGACGCGGTGGCGTACGGGGTCGCCTGCATGGAGCTGGAGGCGGCCGACTCGGGGCTGCGCAGCTTCGTCTCGGTCCAGGGCTCGCTGGCGATGCGCTCGATCCACGCCTTCGGCTCGGAGGAGCAGAAGCAGCGCTGGCTGCCCGGGATGGCGGCCGGTGAGCTGATCGGCTGCTTCGGCCTCACCGAGCCCGACTTCGGCTCGGACCCGGCGAACATGCGCACCCGGGCGGTCCGCAAGGGCGGCGAGGGCGGCGACTGGGTGCTGTCCGGCAGCAAGATGTGGATCACCAACGGCAGCATCTCCGACGTCGCCGTGGTCTGGGCGCAGACCGAGGAGGGCGTGCGCGGCTTCCTGGTCGAGCGCGGCACCCGCGGCCTGACCGCGACCGACGTGCACGGCAAGCTCTCGCTGCGCGCCTCCGTCACCAGCGAGCTGGCCTTCGACGAGGTGGTGCTGCCCGCCGACGCCGTGCTGCCCGGCGTCACCGGCCTGCGCGGCCCGCTCTCCTCCCTCAACGAGGCCCGCTACGGCATCCTCTGGGGCACCGTCGGCGCCGCCCGCGACTGCTACACCGCCGCCCTGGACTACGCGAAGAGCCGGATCCAGTTCGACCGCCCGATCGCCGGCTTCCAGCTGACCCAGCAGAAGCTGGTCGAGATGATGCTGGAGGTCGAGAAGGCGTACCTGGTGGCCCTGCGGATCGGCCGGCTCAAGGAGGAGGGCGCGGCCCGCCCGCCGCACGTCAGCTTCGGCAAGCTCAACAACGTGCGCACCGCGCTGGAGATCGCCCGCAGCGCCCGGACCGTCCTCGGCGCCAACGGCATCACCACCGAGTACCCGGTGCTGCGGCACGCCAACAACCTGGAGTCGGTGCTCACCTACGAGGGCACCAGCGAGATCCACACCCTGGTCCTCGGCGAGGCCATCACCGGCGAGTCCGCCTACCGCTGACCGACCGTCGCCCTCGCCCCGAACGGCGAATAACCGGTGGCCGGGCCCCTCGCGGCCCGGCTACCGTCCCGCCATGACCAGTCAGCCCGCCGCCCGGCAGCAGCCCCCGACCACCACCCTCTGGCGCCCCACCGGCCCGGAGGAGCTGGCCCTGGTCGAGGCCGCCGACCGGCGCGCCTGGCCGCCTCGGCTGCCCGAGCAGCCGATCTTCTACCCCGTGCTGAACGAGGACTACGCGATCCGGATCGCCCGCGACTGGAACGTGCCCGCCTCCGGCGTCGGCTACGTCACCCGCTTCGAGGTGGAGACGGACTTCCTCGCCCGCTACCCGGTGCAGCGGGCCGGCGGTCGGACGATCCTCGAACTCTGGGTGCCCGCCGAGGAGTTGGAGGAGTTCAACCGGCACATCGTCGGCCGGATCGAGGTCGTCCACGAGTTCCGGCCGGAGGGCTGACGGCCGTGCGCGCGCCCGTTCTGCTGACCTCCGCCCAGCCGACCGGCACCACCGGGCTGCTCACCGCGGCCGCCGCCCGCCGGGGCCTGGACACCGCCGTACTGGCCGGGCCGGACACGGTCGGGCGGCTCGCCGGACGGCCCGTCCACTGGTACGGCGGGCCGCTCGCGGCCGCCCGGATCGCGGCGCCGCTCGGGCTCGCCCTGCTCGAACCCGAGGACGACTGGCTCGCCCGCCTCCCCGAGGAGTTCACCCGCCGCCGGATCGAACTCACCACCCTCGCCGAGGCCTGGACGCTGCGCCACCCCGCCTTCGTCAAGCCGCCCGCCGACAAGTCCTTCCCACCCGCCGTCCACCCGGACGGCTCCCGGCTGCCCCGCACCGGCGAGCGGATCGGCCCGGACACCCCCGTCCTGGTCAGCGAGCCGGTGACCTTCGTCGCCGAGTACCGGCTGTTCCTGCTCGACGGGCAGGTGCGCACCGGCAGCCGCTACGCCCGCTTCGGCCGGCTCGACCCGGCTCCGGTCACCGCCGAGGCCACCGCCTTCGCCCGCCGCCTGCTCGACGCCGTCGGGGACACCGGGCCGCTGGCGCTGCCCGGCGCCGTCGCGCTGGACGTCGGCCCGATCGCCGATCCGTACGACCCGGTCGAGCACTGGGCCGTGGTCGAGGCCAACCTGCCCTGGTTCGCGAACTGCTACGCCGCCGACCCGGACGGCGTTCTGGACGTCGTCCTGCGCGCGGCGGGGCCGGCCGCCGACCTCGCGGAGTCCGACCGCCGCTTCGTCCGGACGGCGGGTCGGTGCCACGGACAGCCGGCCGGCTGAGGGTCGGCCGGCTGAGGCCGGCTGACAGTCGGACGGCGGGTTGACGAACGACCGGGCGCCCGCGGAGGGTCGACCTCGCGATACCTCGCGATGCTCCCGACACCTCGCGGACACCCGCCGTTCGGTGCCCCGTCGCCGACCGGTACGGCCGGCCGTGAAGCATGGCGCGGTCGGCGGCGCCCTCGGCGGGCGCGGCCGGGTGTGCACGACCGAGAGGAAGCCCCACCATGTCCGCAGTTCAGTGGCCCCGCCCCCGCGTCCTCGTGGTCGGGATCGACGGAGTCCGCCACGACTACCTCGCCCAGGTGCCGATGCCGCGCCTCCAGGAGGTCGCCGAGGCCGGGTTCCTGGTGCCGGTCACCGTCGCGGACTCCACCCCGACCATGTCCGGACCGTGCTGGGCCACCATCGTGACCGGCGTCGAGCCCGCCAAGCACGGCGTCTGGGGCAACCACCTCGGCGGCAACCGGCTGGACGTCTTCCCCGACTTCGCCACCCGCCTCAACCGCGGCGACCGCCGTCGCACCTTCGTCGCGGCCGGCTGGGACCCGCTGATGATCAACGAGTCCGGCGGCCCGCTGTTCCGCGCCCCCGGCCGGCTCTCCTACGTGGCCCCCGCCGAGGACACCCCCGAGGCCTGGGAGGCCGTCGACGAGGAGGTCACCCGGGAGGCCGTCCACGTCCTGGGCACCGCCGACCCCGAGGCCTCCTTCGTCTACCTGGGCGCCGTGGACGAGACCGCCCACTTCCTTGGCTGCGGCGAGGAGTACCGCGCCTCGATGCGCACCGCCGACGAGCGCCTCGGCCGCCTGCTCGACGCCGTCCGCGGCCGGGAGGGCTATCCGCAGGAGCAGTGGACCGTCATCGTGGTCACCGACCACGGGCACGTCGACGCCGGCGGCCACGGCGGCCGCACCGTCGAGGAGCGGACCGCCTGGGTCGCCTGCGCCGGGCACGACATCCCGGCCGGCCCGCCCACCGGCGAGATCCGCCACCCCGACGTCGCCGCCCAGGTGTACGCCTCGCTGCTGCGCCCGATCGACCCGCACTGGACCCTCGACGGCCGCCCCTTCCCCGTCGCCCGGCCGGTCCCCGCGACCGTCTGACCCGGCGCCCCGGCCCCTGTCCCGTCCCCGGCCCCTGTCCCGTCCCCGGCCCCTGTCCCGTCCCCAGGCCCGGCTCCGGCCCGCCGTGCGCCCGGCCGGCCGCGGGCCGGTGCCCCGGGTGCAGCACACCGGGCTGCGGCGGCGCCCCGCCTGGGTCAGGCTCGATCGGGGCCCGGGACGTACCCGGGCCCGGCGTGGCAGCCCGAGCGCCGGAGCGGCACCTACCTCCGGGGTCGGCCCCACGGACATACGCCTGAAGGTGGAGACGGTACCCCGTGGGTTGGATGCAAGCTCGCGACCTGGTGGTGACGATCCGGAAGGTCGGCCCGCGCCACCATGGATACACCCGGACGGCGGAGCGTTCAGCCCGGACGGGTCACGGACGGGCCGGCGACGGTCCCGGCCGCACCGGACGTCGTACAGGCACCGGGCGTCGTACAGGCACCGCACGCAGCACAGGCATCGGACGGACCGGACCCACCGGACGCGCCGGCACCGTACACGGAGAGGGCAGCCAGGCATGAAGGGCATCGTGAGCAAGGTCGCGCTGGGAGTCGCGGGCACCGGCATGGCCGTCGCCGTGGCAGCGGTGGCAATCGGCCCGCGGGTGTCCGAGTGGTACGACGGGCGCCACCAGGAGCAGGCCGCGTTCGACAGCGGCTCGCAGGCCAAGGCCGAGCGCCGCTCGATGCCGACCTGGCTGCCCGACAACGCCTCCTCGGTCAAGTACCTGAGGTCCACCACCGGCGACGACCGGCTGCTGCGCGCCACCCTCCCCGAGGGCCGACTGCCCTCCGGCTGCAACACCGGGGTGCCGGGCAAGGGGCCGCACCCGGTGCCGGTCTCGCTCAAGGCGGGCTGGTTCCCGGAGGGCATCGCGGCCAAGGCCATCGGCACCTGCGGGCACTACAATGTGACGCTCACCGGCAACCAGCTCTACGCGTGGCAGGACGGCGCGACACTGCAGGCGGCCCTTCGCGCCGAGCACGTCGCCAAGCACTGAGGGTGCTGACCGGGCGCTGATCCCGGATCAGCCGTCCTGACCAGGGAACGAACGGCCCGCCGGGCACCGGAAGGTGCGGGCGGGCCTTCGTCGTGCGCGTGCTGTGGATCGGCCGGTGGGCGGATCCGTCCCGGTGCACCCCTGCCGTCAACGCGTCCGAGGGGCTGCGATAGGACGGATCGCGAACGAACCCCACGTCACCGCGTCCGTTAGGAGAGCCATGCCCGGCCCGACCGTCGGTCCCACCGACGACACGTCGACCGATCCAGCCCAAGCCCCGGCCCCGACGTCCGGCAGGTCGGCAGCCGCCGGCCGGGCCACCGTCGTCGTCCTCGGCGGCCTCACCGCGCTCGGCCCGCTCACCACCGACCTCTACCTGCCCGGCCTGCCCGCGATCGCCGACGACCTGGTCGCCGAACCGGCGGCCGTCCAGCTCACCCTCACCTTCTCGATGTTCGGGGTGGCGGCCGGGCAGCTGCTCTTCGGGCCGCTCAGCGACCGCTTCGGGCGCCGGCCGCCACTGCTCGCCGGGCTGGTCGTCTACACCCTCTCCAGCGTGGTGTGCGTGTTCGCGCCGAACCTGGCGGTGCTGATCGCGGCCCGCTTCGTCCAGGGCGCGGCCGGGTCGGCCGGACTGGTCATCGGACGGGCCGTCGCCCGGGACCGCTTCCAGGGCGTGGCGATGCTGCGCTTCCTCGCCTCGATCGCGCTGATCTCCGGACTGGCACCGATCCTCGCCCCGATCATCGGGGCGCAGCTGATGCGCTTCACCTCCTGGCGCGGCACCTTCGGGGCGCTCACGGCGCTCGGACTGCTGCTCACCCTGGCCGCGTTCGGCGCGCTGCGCGAGAGCCTGCCGCCGCAGGCCCGGGACGGCGGCGGGGTCGGCGCGACGCTGCGCACGATGGCGCGGCTGCTGCGCCACCTGCCCTTCCTGGGGCTGGCGTTGACCAGCTCGCTGGCGTTCGGCGCGCTGTTCGGGTACATCAGCGGGTCCTCGACGGTCCTCCAGCACGTCTACCAGGTGTCGCCGCAGACCTACAGCCTGCTGTTCGGGCTGAACTCGCTCTCCATCGTGGTGATGACCCAGCTGAACGGGCGGGTGCTGGCGCCGCGCTTCGCCGCGCGGTCGCTGATGCTGGCCGGGCTCGGGACGGCGGTCGCGGCCGGGGCGGCGCTGGTGCTGCTGACCGCGGTGTGGGACTTCGGGTTGGCCGGGTTCTGCCCGCCGCTGTTCGTGCTGATGGGCAGCCTCGGGGTGGTGCTGCCGAACACGGCGGCGCAGGCGCTGAGCCTGGTGGAGCCGCAGGCGGCCGGGACGGCCTCGGCGCTGCTGGGGACGGGCAACTTCCTGTGCGGCGCGGTGGTCGCGCCGTTGAGCAGCCTCGGCGGACGGCCGTCGGCGACCCTGCTGGCGCTGGTGGTGCTGGGCTGCGGTGTGCTGGCGCTGGCGACGTACGCGACGCTGTGCCGGCCGGGGCGGCTGCGGGAGGGGGCGGAGGGGGCCTGAGCGGGCCCGAGTGGGCCCGGACAGATGACAACAAACGGATAACAGCTGACAGATGTTGAAATCTGTCAGCTGTTATCTGTTATCTGTTATCTGTTACTTGTCAGCTGTCAGCTGCCGTCTGCCGTCCGTCGCTCAGGAGATCGAGAAGTCGTCCCCGTACACGCTGCCCTGCCCGTACCAGCCGTGCAGGTACACCGTGACGCTGCCGGAGGCGTCGGTGGTGAAGGGGACGGAGAGCTTGGTCCAGCCCGAGGAGATGGTCCAGGTGCTGGCGTTGGCGCCACCGCTGACACCCAGGTAGGCGTAGTTGCCCTGCACCCAACCACTCAGCGTGTAGCTGGTGTTGGGCTTGAGCGTCACGGTCTGGGTGCAGTCGCCGGTCTGGCTCGCGGAGGCCGCGGCCTGCAGTGCGTACGAGCCGGAGTGGACCGGCGTGGTCACGATGCCGCCACCGCTCTGGCAGGTCCAGGGGGCCGCCTTGCCGGTCTCCAGGTCACCGTTGACCAGGCCGGTCGACGGGGTCGTGCCGGTGACGGTCAGCGAGTAGGTCGCCGTGTGGCTGCCGGAGGGCGCGGTGGCCGTCACGGTCAGCGGGTAGGTGCCCGCCGCCGCGGCCGAGGTGGTGGCGATGTTCAGGGTGGCGCTGTTGCCGGCGGTGACGCTGCCGGGGGTGACGGTGGCGGTGACGCCGGTCGGGGCGCCGCTGACCGAGAGGTTGACGCTCTGCGCCGAGCCCGCCGTGACCGCCGTCGCGATCGCCGCCGAGGCGGACGAACCAGCCGCGACGGTGCCGGAGTTCGGGTTCACCGCGACCGAGAAGTCGTTGCCCGGCTGGTTGCCCGTGACGTTCAGCGTGAAGACGCCGGTGTGGCTGCCGGAGGCGGCACTGCCGGTGACCGTCAGCGGGTAACTCCCGGGCGCCACCGACGAGGTGGTGGTGACGTTCAGGGTGGCGCTGTTGCCGGCGGTGACGCTGCCGGGGGTGACGGTGGCGGTGACGCCGGTCGGGGCGCCGCTGACCGAGAGGTTGACGCTCTGCGCCGAGCCCGCCGTGACTGCCGTCGCGATCGCCGCCGAGGTGGACGAACCCGCCTTCACGGTGGCGGAGTTGGGGTTCACCGTGACCGAGAAGTCGTTGGTCACCGTCGAGCCGCTGGTGAAGGGCGCGAAGATGTGGGTGAAGTCCCAGGTGCCCTGGTTGATCCCGGAGCAGGAGTCGTCCCCGCCCTTGCCCGGGCAGCCGCCGTTGTCGCGCTGGAGCGCCCAGAAGGACAGCGTGTTGATGCCCTTGGACACCGCCCAGTTGTACACGGTGGTGGCGTTGGCGACCGTGAAGGTCTCGGCGGCGCCGAAGTCGTCGATGCCGGGCATCTCGGTGATCCCGATCGAACCCCACAGCTGGGAGGGGGACTTGGCCGGGTAGAGCTGGGCCAGCTGGTTGTACAGGCCCTGCGCCGAGGTCTGGGTGTCCGCCGCCATGTCGTGGGTGGCGTTGTCGTAGTAGTCGAAGGTCATCATGTTGACGACGTCGATCCGTGCCTTGTTGCTGACGGCGTTGCGCAGCACCGCGAGGCCGTTGTCGGCCAGCCCGCCGGTGGTGGTCGGCAGCGTGTAGGAGAACTGGATGCTGCGCCCGTTGGCGGCGGCCCAGTCCTGCACGGCCTTGATCGCCTTGTTGCGGCGGTCGATGCCGGCCGTGTTGGTCAGCGAGTTGTCCTCGATGTCGAGGTCGATCCGACTGATGTCGTAGGTGGTGATCAGGTTCTCGTAGGCGGCCGCGATCTGGTTGACGTCGGTGCAGCTGTCGGCCAGTTCGGTGCCGGTGTTGTCGGCGGTGTAGCCGCCGAAGGAGGGGATCACGTCCCCGCCGTTGGCGCGGATGGTGGCGATGTCGGCGCCGAAGGTGGAGGAGGACACCGGCTTCGAGGTGTCGCCGTTCCAGTACGGGGTGCAGGAGCCCTTGGTGGCGGCCTGGAGGAAGGCCATCGTCAGGTACTTGGCGCCGGACTGGGCGGCCAGGGTGGCGGGGCTCTGGCCGGTCCAGGACTCGAAGTAGGGCGCGAAGACCCGGGTGGGGAGCGGGGTGGCGGCCTGGGCGGAGCCCGTCCCGGCGGCGACCAGACCGGCCGAGGCGGCCAGTGTGACGCAGGCCGTCAGCGCGGCCCGGAGGGTTCTGCGAAGACGCATGGATTCTCCAACAGACGTGGTGGGGCAGGACGTTGGGGATGTGCGGGCAACGGCTCGTCCGGTGGTCGTGTGGGGTTGACCGCGCGGACGTGCGGAGCCGGAGGCGGGTGCAGGGGGGCGGGTGCGGGGGGCGGGTGCAGGGGGCGGGTGCAGGGGGCGTTCGATGCGGACACAAGGGCGTGCGGAGCCCGCCGCCTCGGGTGGAGGCGGGAGGCGGTGCGGAAGGTGGTGCGAAGGTGCGCACGCCGTACGGAGCGGGGGTGGAGCGGAGCAGGGCAGGGCAGTGCCTCAGCCGCCGGTGGTCACACCCCCACAGTGCATCCCGGTCGGATCGACATGCTTATGTTTGGACTAGACCACTGGTCTGTCAAGAGACCTAACAGTTCGTCAGCGGACGGCCCCGGCCGCCGAAGGGCGGGGACGCCGATGGCCGCGCACCCGGCGGGCGGGGCGCGGCCATGGCTGCCCGGAGCTCAGGACACCGGGCGGTTCGGGGGGAGGTGCGGGGGCGGCGTGGACGGCGTCAGCGCGCCGCCGGGCAGAGGGTGGAGCGCAGTGCGTCGTCGATCTTCGCGGCGGTGTCCGGTCCGAAGCCCTGCGGGTGCTCGGGCGAGGTGAAGTGCTGGTCGGCCAGTTGGGCCAGCTTCGCCTTGTCCTTGGGGAACTGGTACAGCGCCTGGCACTGCTTGCGGGCCTGGTCCACCACCTGGTCGGGCTTGCCGCCGACGATCGCCGGGTCGATCGCGTTCAGTGCGGCGACCACCTTGCCGGTCAGGTCGGCGTCCGGCTTGGCGGGCAGGCCGGCGTCGGCCGGCGGCGCGGGCTTGGCCGGGGCCGAGCCGTCCGCGCCGGGCGTGGAGCCCGGGTCGGCGGGCGCGGACGGTGCGGCCGTGGTGGGTGCCGGGGTGCCTGTCGAGGCCGTGGCGTCAGCGGTGGCGTCAGCGGTGGCGGCGCCGGTGGGGGAGCCGGCCGCGACGGTGGCCTTGGCCGAGCTCGAGCCGGAGCCCGATCCCGAGCTCGAACCGGAGCTGGAGCTGGAGCAGGCAGCGAGGCTCACCGCGGCGAGTGCCGTGAGGGAGGCGGCGAGGAGACGAGTGCGCATGGCGCCACACTGTCATGTTCGCGGCGTAGAAGGGAAGGTCCCGTGGGGCTGCCCCGAAGGGCCCGGGAACGGCGAACGGCGGCCCCGGAGGGAACCCCTCCGCGCCGCCGTCCGCTGCCGTCGATTCCCGGGCCGGGCCGGGCTGGGTCGAGCCGGGTCAGGACCGGGTCGGACCGTCAGCCGAGCCCGTTGCTCTTCAGCCAGTCCTTGGCCACCGCCGACGGGTCCTCCTTGTCGACCGAGACCCGCTTCATAAGCGCCGTCAGCCCGGCCGTGTCGAGCTTGGCCGACACCGCGTTGAGCGCCGCCGTCGCGTTGGCGTCCACGCCGGCCTTGTTGATCAGCGGGGTGACGTTCTGCGCGCCGAAGACGTTCTTCGGGTCGCTCAGCGGCACCAGCTTGTACTGGACGATCTTCGGGTCGGTGGTGAACACGTTGCCGACCTGGATGTTGCCGTCCTTGAGCGCGTTCGCGGTGGTGTCGGCGGTGGGCTTCCACTCCTTGAAGGTCAGCCCGTAGACGTCCTTGAACTGCTGCTCGCGGCGGGTCTTGAACTCCGGCGGGCCGCCGATGGTGAACTCGCCGGCCTTGGCCGCGAGGTCCGCGATGCTCTTGAGGCTGTACTTGTCGGCGGTCTCCTGGGTGACGCTGAGCGAGTCCTTGTCCTCCGCGGGGGAGGAGTCGAGGATCGCCAGCGAGGCGGGCAGCGCCTTGGTCAGCGCCGCGTTCACGTCCGGGGTGGTGACGGCGGTGTTCTTGGCATCCAGGTAGGCGAGCAGCGCGCCGTTGTACTCGGGCAGGACGGTCAGGTTGCCGCTCTGCAGCTGTCCGTAGAGCACCTCGCGGCTGCCGATGTTGAACTTCTCCTGGACCTTGACGCCCTTGGCCTTGAGGGCCTGGGAGTAGATCGAGCCGAGCAGCACGTTCTCCGGGAAGTTCGCCGAGCCGACCACCACGGTCCCGCCGGAACCGCCCGCACCGCCGGACCCGCCCGAGGCGGCACCGCTGCCGGAGGCCGTGGCGCCGGCGGAGGCGCTCGACCCGCCGCCGAGCGGGTCGCTGCTGCCCGAGGAGCCGCAGGCGGTGGCGCCCAGGGCGAGTGCGGCGAGGGTGCCGAGGAGCACGGCGCGGCGGCTTCCCTTGAATGTCGACATGGTGACAGTTGTCCTTCCGGAGCGGATGGGAGGGAGAAGAGGGAGAGGCCTCAGCGGGTCCGGCGCTGGGCGCGCACCCCGGGCGGGAGCGCGAACCGGGCGAGCAGGGCGAAGAACAGTTGGGCGCCGACCGCGAGCAGCACCACCAGCAGCGCGCCGCCCACGGTCACCGCGTACTGCCGGGTGGCCAGCCCGTCGATGACGTAGCGGCCGAGGCCGCCCAGCCCGACGTAGGCGGCCACCGTGGCGGTCGCGATCACCTGGACGGTCGCGGTCCGGAAGCCCGCCAGCAGGGTCGGCGCGGCGGAGGGCAGGCAGACCTGGAACAGCACCTGCGGGTGGGTGAGGCCGATCCCGCGCGCGGCGTCCCGGACGTCCGGGTCGGTGCCGCGCACCCCCTCGACGGCCGCCACCAGCAGCGGCGGTGCCGCCAGGGCGACCAGCGGGAACAGGACGGCGGTGTCGCCGACCCCGGCGAGCAGCACCGCGAGCGTGACCAGGCCCAGGGTGGGCAGGGCGCGGGCGGCCCCCGCCAGCGCGGTGACCACCGTGACGCCGCGCCCGGTGTAGCCGATCAGCAGCCCGAGCGGGACGGCCAGCAGCGCCGCGAAGAGCAGGGCCTCGCCGGAGAGCAGCAGGTGCTCGGAGACCCGGTGCACGATCGAGTCCGGACCGCTGCGGCGGTCCGGGGCGGAGAAGAAGTCGCTCAGCCAGTTCAGCCAGTTCACGAGCCCGCCCCCTGCTCCCGGACGGCCCACGGCGCGAGCAGCCGGCGGGCGGCCACCAGCAGCAGGTCGACGGCCAGCGCCAGCACGGCGATCAGGACGATCCCGGCCACGATCGGGGTCGGGAAGGTCCGCTGGAAGCCGTCGATGAACAGGTAGCCCAGCCCACCGCGGCCGATCAGCGCGCCGACGCTGGCCAGCGAGATGCTGGACACCGCCGCGACCCGCAGCCCGGCGATCAGGTACGGCACGGCGGCGGGCAGTTCGACGGCGGTCAGCCGGTGCCAGGGCCCGTACCCCATCGCGGTGGCGGCCTGCCGGACGGAGTCCGGGACGGCGCGCAGCCCGTCCACCGTGGTCGGCAGTAGGACGGCGAGGGCGTAGAAGGTGAGCGGGATCATCACGGTCGCCTGGGTGGCGAGCCCGGTGTACGGGATCAGCACCACGAAGACGGCCAGCGAGGGCAGCGCGTAGACGATGTTGAAGACGGCGGACAGCGGCTGGTACAGCCGGGGGAAGCGGGCGCAGGCCAGGCCGAGCGGGACCGCCAGCAGCAGGCCGATGAGCACCGGGACCAGGGCGATCACGGCGTGGTCGGCGAGCAGGTTGCCGAGGTAGCCGACGTGGTCGCCGATCCAGTACCAGCGGACGATCGGTTCATCGTCCACCGTCGGCTCCGTCCGCCGGGGCCTGCGCGGGTGGCTGCGGGAGCGCTTCGTCCGCTTCGTTCGCCTCGTCCGCCGGGGCCTTCCGGTCCGCCGTGTCCGCCTTGGTGAGGGCGACTGGCGTGAGGGCGACCGGAGTGAGCGCGGCCAGGACGGCCTCCCGGTCCGCGGTGCCGATCGCCCGGCCGTCGGCGTCCAGCGCGACCGCGACCCCGGCGGGGGAGAGCACGGCGGCGTCCAGGGCGGCGCGCAGGGTGTCGGTGTCCGGGCGGTAGCCGGCGACCGGCTGCAGCTCGGTGGCACCGGCGGCGCGGTCGATCCAGCCGATCGGGCGGCGCTCGTCGTCCAGGGCCAACTCCCAGCCCCCGTGGCCGAGTCCGTCCTCGATCGGGCGGAGCTCGACGGCCCCCGCGGGCCGCAGCCCCAGGCCGCGCAGCCCCCGGTCGCGGCCGAGGAAGGCGGCCACGCCGTCGTCCGCGGGGGCGGTGAGCAGGGTGTGCGGGTCGGCCAGCTGGGCGATCCGGCCGTGCTCGCGCAGCACCACGACCTGGTCGCCGAGCCGCACGGCCTCCTCGATGTCGTGGGTGACGAACAGCACGGTCTTGTGCAGCTCGGACTGCAGGCGCAGCAGCTCCTCCTGGAGCCCGGCCCGCACCACCGGGTCGACGGCGCTGAACGGTTCGTCCATCAGCAGGACCGGCGGGTCGGCGGCCAGCGCCCGTGCCACGCCGACCCGCTGCTGCTGGCCGCCGGACAGCTGGAACGGGTAGCGCTTGGCGGTCTCGGGGGCGAGACCGACCAGTTCGAGCAGTTCGGCGGCCCGGGCCCGGGCCTTCTTGCGGTCCCAGCCGAGCAGGTAGGGGACGGTGGCGATGTTGTCGATCACCTTGCGGTGCGGGAACAGCCCCGCCTGCTGGATCACGTACCCGATGCCTCGGCGCAGCTTGGCGGGTTCCAGTTCGGCGACGTCGGTGCCGTCCAGCAGCACCCGGCCCGAGGTGGGCTCGACCATCCGGTTGACCATGCGCAGAAGGGTGGTCTTGCCGCACCCGGAGGGCCCGACCAGGACGGTTATCCGACCGGTCGGGACTTCCAGGTCCAGTCCCTCGACCGCGATGGTGCCGTCTGGGTGGCGCTTGCCGGCGCCCTCGAATCTGATCACGGAGTGTTTCCTCGTCAGGGCGCCCCGGGGAGGCGGCGCCTGTGTCGGTCGGTCTTTCGGGTCGTTCGGTTGGCGGCGGTCGCACCGCCCGGGCGTTCTTCCGCCCGCCTGGCTGCCCAGCTTCGGACCGGCGGAAACTCTGATCAGACTATGACCTGCATCATCTCCTGTCCCTGATTTACCGCCCGGCACGTGGCGCGACTCCTGGCGGGGCGGCCCGGTGGCCCGTGCGGTGACCCGGACTCAGCCGTCCGGGAACGCCCCACGTGACCTCGGGTTCAGTCGCCGGGACGGGTCGGCAGCCCGGACGCCGCCCAGCCGACGAAACCGCCGTCGAGATCCGTCGCCCGGTGCAGCCCGAGCTCGCGCAGCGAGGCCGCGGCCAGACTGGAGGCGTAGCCCTCGGAGCAGACCACGATCACCTCGACGTCGTAGCCCGAGGCCTCGGGGATCCGGTGACTGCCCGTAGGGTCGAGCCGCCACTCCAGCACATTGCGCTCGATCACCAGCGCGCCGGGGATCCCGCCCTCGGCGGCCCGCTGCGCCGCGGGACGGATGTCCACCAGCAGCGCGCCGTCCAGCTGGGCCTGGTACGCCTCCCGGGCGCGCGGGCGGTGGATGCCCTCGCGGGCCCGCTCCACCAGGTCGTCGATCGTGGTCACCATTGCTCCGGTCCTTCCTCAGAGGTGCGGACGAGCCCGCCGGCCCGCAGGTCGTAGTGCGCCATCGAGCTCAGCGGGGGCGAGTAGGCGTGCAGGGTGACGGCCGGGCCCGAGGCGGTGTTGCGCACGTCGTGCACGTACTCCGGGCCGAAGGCGCGGGCGGTGCCGGCCGGGACCCTGCGGATCAGCAGGCCCTGGTCCGGGCCGCCGAGGGACAGCTCCTCAAGCTCGCCGAGCGCGACGGTGAACGCGCCGCGCGAACCGCCGTGGTCGTGGAAGCCGGTCGACTGGCCGGGCAGCCAGCTGATCAGCCAGACCTCGTGGTCGTCGTCGGCGACCAGCCGCTGGTACCAGCGCTCCTCGGTGGAGAGCCGGACCAGGTGGATCCACTGGTCGGGCCGCTCGGCGAGCTCGCGGACCACGGTCCGCAGGGTGCTCGGGCTGAGCGGGGGCTGTGCGGGGTCGGCGGTGGGGTCGGCGGCGGGGCCGGTGACCGGGGCCGCAGTGGGGCCGGTGACCGGGGCGGCGGTGGGGTCGGCGGCCGGGGGTTGCTCGGGGCGGCGGGTCGGGGTCTCGGTTGCGAGGTCCAGGCTCATGAGGCGTCCTCGGGTGCGGCGGGAACGTCGGGAGGGGCGCTCGGATCCGGCGGCGGGGCCGCGGGCTGCGGGCCGCGGGCCGGCGGAGCGGCCCGTGCTCAGCCGGGCACGGCACGGGCGGTGCCGCCGGGCGGGCGGGTTTCAGGACTGCGGGTACGGGTGCGCGGTGCGGGTCCTGGCAGTGGTCACAGGGCGGAACCGGCGAAGTGGAACAGGGTCAACAGGCACAGATGGAACTCGCCTGGCGTCGCAGATCGACGTGCAGGCGGCAAACCAGAGTGGTGCCGGAGTCCATGCCCCGGATCTTTTCCGAGCCGGTCGCACGAAGTCAAGCCGGGGCGCCCGTTCGTTGCGGCCTGTTGCGCCCCGTGAACGGGCGGCCCGACGCCCCGGCCGGGGGCGCCGGCTCAGCGTGCTGCGCAGCCTGCTGCCCAGCTCCCTGCCCAGCTCCCTGCCCAGCTCTCTGCCCAGCTCCCCGCTCAGCTCTCGGTCCGGTCCTCGGCGGGCCGCTCGGGCGCGGCGGGCTCTTCGCCCCGCGGCTGCGCGGGCACGGGTGCGGGTGTGGCGGTGGCCGCCGCAGTGGCGGACAGCGCCCGTTCGATCACCGGGCCGGCCTGCTCGCCCAGGTAGCGGCCGAGCGTCTGGTAGGCGTCGAACTGCTGGTGGTCGAACCACTGGTCGCTGGTGCCGTCGTTCGGGAAGGCCGGGTGGGCCACCGCGTAGGACTGCAGCTCGTACGGCATGTCGGCGGTCAGCACCGCTTGGAGGACGATCAGCGTGCCGTGCCGTTCGGAGTCGGGCTCGCCGTCGATGGCCGGGTAGCGGACGTCCCCGGTGATCACGCCCCGGGCCGAGAGCCGTTCGGAGAGCTGGGCCGCCAGCCCGCGCAGGGGCGTGCCGCCGTCGGCGTCGGTCCCGTCGGCACCGGCCCCGTCGTGGTCGCTGCCGCGGTCGCTGCCGTGGCCCCCGTCGGGGGTGCGGCCGGTGGTGGCGCTGCCCGGGATCAGCAGCTCCGGCCGGTGCAGGGTGATGACGACGCCGAGCTCCTCGCGGGCCAGGGTGATCGCGGCGGCCAGGTTGGCGGCGTAGCCGGAGTCCCCGCTGGCGTCGATGCTCACCGCCGTCCGGACCCGGTGCCGTAGCAGTTCGACCAGCCCGAGGTTCTCGTAGTGCCCGCCGTCGGTGGTGAGCAGGAAGCGGTCGTCCGCCGGGAACCGGCCGGTCAATTCGCGGAGCTGGTAGGGCAGTCGGCGTACGGCGGGCTGCCCGGCGCGGCGCCAGTCGGGCGTGCCGGACCAGGCCGGGCCGAGCTCCGCCGGGTTGGGCAGCCACGTCCCGAGCCGGGCGTTGGTGACCGCGAACAGGCCCTGGTAGACCCGGGACTGGCGGCCCATCGCGGAGGAGAAGGCGGCGCCGGAGACGGCCATCGCGGACTGCACGGTGAGGTCGCGGGCGATGTGCCGACGAGTCCGCCGCTCCAGCAGGTCGGTGCGGGCGTAGCCGATGTCCGGGCCGCCCACGTAGTCGTACGAGAGCGAGAAGGAGACCGCCCGACGGCCGGGCGGGGTACGGGAGTTGCCCGACAGGTTGGCCGCCGCCGAGAAGATCACCTGGGGGAAGTCGGGGTGCCGGGCGCCGTAGTGGCTCAGCCAGGTCTGCTCCCGGTAGAAGTCGTACCGGCGGGCGAGCGAGCGGCCGCCCTCGGTGACCCGGCGGACGGCGAAGGCCGAGGCCAGGCGCAGCCGGTAGAACGGGTGCAGGCTCATCCAGGTCTGGTCGAGGTTCAGCCCGACGGCGCCGAGCACCAGCGGCAGCAGCACCTGGACGGCCGTCGGCCAGGCGTACCCGGTGGCGATCGCCCAGCCGAGGGCCAGCAGCGCACCGGCCGTCAGGGTGCCGAGGGCGGCCCAGACCACTAGGTACTGGGGGAGGTTGGCGGTCAGCCCGCCGCCGATCCGGCCGGCGCCGCGCAGCGCCCCGGCGGCCGCGCGCACGCCGCTGCCGATCGCCCGGCGGTCGCGCCAGAGTATGCCGAGCAGCAGGGCGAGGTAGCTGAGCACCACGGTCAGGCTGAGCCCCGCGCCGGTCAGTCGCGGGCCGGCCGCCAGCGCCTGCTGGAGCCGGACCGCGCCCCAGGCCAGGCCCGGCACCGCCAGCACCCCGAGGGCCAGCAGCCCGGCCAGCGCGAGCGCGGCGTAGTTGAGCCGGCGCAGCGCGCGCGGCAGCAACGCGTGCCAGCCGAGCGGGGGGAAGGCCAGCAGCCAGAGCAGCCAGCAGCAGGCCGCCGCGCCCAGTACCACGCCGAGGGCGGCCAGGGCGGGGGCGCGGAACTCCAACCCGCCCGGCACGGCGCCCGGGTGGCGCAGGCCCGCGGCGGCCAGCGCGTCCAGGTCGGTGACCGGGACGGCGTGGTAGAAGCGGCTGAGGCCGAGGCCGAGCACCAGCACGGCGGCCAGCAGCAGGGTGAGCGCCGAGAGCACGCCGCGCAGCAGCGTGCCGAGGGCGACCAGCCACTCGCCGGTGCCGTCGGCGATGTACTTGCTGTGGCGGCGGAGGTGGTCCTCCTCCGGGGAGCCGGGCTCCAGCACCGTGTCGGCCGTCAGGCCCGAGACGGCGCGGACCGGGCTGCCGGGGGCGGAGTCGCTGAGCGCGAGCTGCAGCGCGCCCACGGTGTACCCGCCGCCGGAGACGGAGACCAGGTAGCGGGCCCGTTTCAGCCACGGGCGCAGGGCCTGGAGCGCGCCGAGCGTGACGCAGGCCGAGCGGATGCCGCCGCCCGAGGCGCAGAAGCCCAGCTCGGCGGGCTCGCGACCGGGCGGCACCCGGCCGGCGTCCCGCCAGTGGGCGTGGGTGCCGGGAGCGTCGGGTGGCGTCGCCGCCTGCTGCCGCCGGGGGTCGGGCCGGGAGTCGCGCGGTGGCTCGTGTGGCGACTCGTGCGGTGCCGCGTGCGGTGGTTCGGACGGTGGTTCGGGTCGGGACTCGTGCCGGGACGCGCGCCGAAGCCCGTGCCGGGGCCCGTGCAGCGGGCGGCCGTGCCGGGTCAGGACGGGCCAGGGCGGTATCAGCGCCGGGCGGTCCGGGTCGGCGTCGTCACCCGGTTTCACGGCCGTGGCGCGCAGTCCGCGGGCGGCCCTGGCGGCCGTCACCGCGAGCAGGGCCGCGGCCGCCACCCCGGCGGGCAGGAGCAGCAGCCGGCTGACGGTGGTGAGCGCCGCCGCCACCGCGAAGGGGGTGTCGGAGTCGGCGTGGTCGAGCCCCAGGCGCAGCAGGACGTCGGCGGCGAGGTCGCAGCCGGCGGCGAGCAGCCCGGCGGCCCCGACCAGCAGGGCCGGTCCGAGCCGGCGGCGCCGCCCGAGCACGTACCCGCCCAGCAGGGCCGCGGCCGTCAGCGTCAGCCCGTAGCCGGCGATCAGCCAGGGTTCGCTGCCCAGGGCGGCCCGGTACGCTCCGGAACTCCCGCCGACCACCGCCTCGGCCGCCGCCCGGGAGCCGGCCAGGCGCAGGGCCGTCAGCCCGGCCCGCGGCACCTGCCCGGGGGCGAGGAGGAGGCCGGCGGCGAGCGGCAGCAGGGCCCCGAGGGCGAGCAGCAGGCCCGCCCAGGCGGGCAGGGCGGGCGGCCGCCCCGCCGGCGCCGACGTACCCGCCGTTCGCTCCGTACCCGCCGTGCGCTCCGCGCGCTCGTCCGTCGCCGTCATCAGTACCACCCCCCGTTCGGCCCCCAGCCGACCGTCGATCCCCGTGGCCGATCCCCGCATCCGGCCCTGCGCCCGATCGCCGGATGATCAGCTCATGATCACCGAAGTCGCCCCGTACGTGCGCCAGATGACGATCTGTCGCACCGTCAAGGCGCGTTCTACCCTGTCGTGGCCGATTCCGCACCCCCGGTGCCCGCTTTCACTCGAATGAGTAAGGAGGCCACCAATGGGGTAGATGAGCATTTCATCCCACCCATGGCCACCCGCGTGTCCGCGTAACAAGATCGCCCCACAGGCGTTACCACCGACGTATTGTCAGGCGACCAAAGCCCGGCCTACCGTCTACAGATCGCGCCTTCTACGCACGTAGACCCTTCCCGTAGACCCCCGCGGCCCCCGAGCGGAGCCGCGGGCGAGACCCGCCCCGTCAACCCTCAGACCGCGGGCCCGACCGCACGGCCGGGACGCGGAGTTGCGGAGGTACCCATGTCGCAGATCGTCCGTGCCGCGCTCGTCCAGACCCGCTGGACCGGCGACCAGGAGAGCATGATCGCGCTCCACGAGCGGTACGCCCGCGAGGCCGCCGCCCAGGGCGCGAAGATCATCGGCTTCCAGGAGGTGTTCAACGCCCCGTACTTCTGTCAGGTCCAGGAACCCGAGCACTACCGCTGGGCCGAGGCCGTCCCCGACGGGCCGACCGTGCGCCGGATGCAGGACCTCGCCCGCGAACTGGGCATGGTGATCGTCGTACCGGTCTACGAGGAGGAGCAGGCCGGCGTCTACTACAACACCGCCGCGGTGATCGACGCGGACGGCAGCTACCTCGGCAAGTACCGCAAGCACCACATCCCGCAGGTCAAGGGCTTCTGGGAGAAGTACTACTTCAAGCCCGGCAACCTCGGCTGGCCCGTCTTCGACACCGCCGTCGGCAAGGTCGGCGTCTACATCTGCTACGACCGGCACTTCCCCGAGGGCTGGCGCGCCCTGGGCCTGGCCGGCGCGCAGATCGTCTACAACCCCTCCGCCACCAGCCGCGGCCTGTCCGCCTACCTCTGGCAGCTCGAACAGCCCGCCGCCGCCGTCGCCAACGAGTACTTCGTCGCAGCCATCAACCGGGTCGGCACCGAGGAGTACGGCGACAACGACTTCTACGGCACCTCCTACTTCGTCGACCCGCGCGGCCAGTTCGTCGGCGAGGTCGCCTCCGACAAGGAGGAGGAACTGGTCGTCCGCGACCTCGACCTCGACCTGATCGAACAGGTCCGCCAGCAGTGGGCGTTCTACCGCGACCGCCGGCCCGACGCCTACGGACCCCTCGCCGAGGCCTGAGGAGCACCGCGATGACCACCCGTGACCCGCAGCAGCGCACCGTCGTCCGCGGCGGCCTCGTCATCACCGCCACCGACGAACTCCACGCCGACGTCCTGATCGAGGGCGAGCGCGTCGCCGCCCTGGCCGTCACCGGCAGCGCCGCCGCCGAGGCCTGGACCGCCGACACCGTCATCGACGCCACCGGCCACTACGTCATCCCGGGCGGCGTCGACGCCCACACCCACATGGAGCTGCCGTTCGGCGGCACCGCCGCCTCCGACACCTTCGAGACCGGCACCCGCGCCGCCGCCTGGGGCGGCACCACCACCATCGTCGACTTCGCCGTCCAGCCCGTCGGCGGCGCGCTGCGCGAGGGCCTGGACGCCTGGCACGCCAAGGCCGAGGGCAACTGCGCGATCGACTACGCCTTCCACACCATCGTCTCGGACGTCAACGACGCCGTCCTCAAGGAGATGGACACGCTGGTCGACTCCGGCGAGTCCACCTCCTTCAAGCTCTTCATGGCCTACCCCGGCGTCTTCTACAGCGACGACGGCCGCATCCTGCGGGCCATGCAGCGCGGCGCGGCCAACGGCGGGCTGATCATGATGCACGCCGAGAACGGCATCGCCATCGACGTCCTGGTCGAACAGGCCCTCGCCGCCGGGCGCACCGCCCCCCGCTACCACGGCGAGGTCCGGCGCGAACTCCTGGAGGCCGAGGCCACCCACCGGGCGATCAAGCTCGCCCAGGTGGCCGGCAGCCCGCTCTACGTGGTGCACGTCTCCGCCGCCTCGGCGCTCGACGAACTCGCCCGGGCCCGCGACGCCGGGCTCCCCGTCTTCGGCGAGACCTGCCCCCAGTACCTCTTCCTCTCCACCGACAACCTCGCGGAGGAGGGCGCCGACGGCTTCGAGGGCGCCAAGTACGTGTGCAGCACGCCGCTCCGGCCGCGCGAGCACCAGGAGGCGCTCTGGCGCGGGCTGCGCACCAACGACCTCCAGGTGGTCTCCACCGACCACTGCCCGTTCTGCTACGTCGGGCAGAAGGAACTCGGCCGCGGCGACTTCTCGAAGATCCCCAACGGCCTCCCGGGCGTGGAGAACCGGATGGACCTGCTGCACCAGGCCGTCGTGGACGGACGGATCAGCCGGCGCCGCTGGATCGAGATCGCCTGCACCACCCCGGCCCGGATGTTCGGGCTGCACCCGCGCAAGGGCACCGTCGCGCCCGGCGCCGACGCCGACCTGGTCGTCTACGACCCCACCGCGGTGCAGACTGTCTCCGCCGCCACCCACCACATGAACGTGGACTACTCGGCCTACGAGGGCCGCCGGCTCACCGGCCGGGCCCGGACGGTGCTCTCGCGCGGCACCGTCGTGCTGGACGACGGCCGCTGGCTCGGCCGGGCCGGACACGGTTCCTTCCTGCGCCGGGACACCTGCCAGTACTTGACCTGATCCCCTTCGCCTTCCCTTCCTTTCCGTTCCCTCCCCTTCCCTCCCTTCCCCTTTCCTTCCCTTCGCTTCGCATCGCTTCGCCTTCGTCTCGCCTTCGTCGCCCGGGGCCGCGCCGAGTGCGCCGGCCCCGGGCCGCCCTCCCACCCCTCTCCCGGAGCACCCCATGGACATCGGCCTCGTCCTCCAGACCGACCCGCCGGCCCGCCTGCTCATCGACCGGATGATCCGCGCCGAACAGGCCGGGTTCAGCCACGGCTGGACCTTCGACTCCTGCGTGCTGTGGCAGGAGCCCTTCGTCATCTACAGCCGCATCCTGGCCGAGACCGAGCGCCTCACCGTCGGCCCGATGGTCACCAACCCCTCCACCCGCACCTGGGAGGTCACCGCCTCCCTGTTCGCCACCCTCAACGACATGTACGGCAACCGGACGGTGTGCGGCATCGGCCGCGGCGACTCCGCCATGCGGGTCGCCGGTCGCCGCCCCGCCACCCTCGACCGACTCTCCCAAGCCATGCACGCCGTCAAGGAGTTGGCCGAGGGACGCACCGCCGAGGTGGACGGCGCCGAGATGCACCTTCCGTGGGTCGGCCCCGGCGCCTCGCTGCCGATCTGGATGGGCGCGTACGGGCCCAAGGCACTCGCACTGACTGGACGTCAGGCGGACGGCTTCATCCTCCAGTTGGCCGACCCCTACCTCACCGAGTACATGGTCAAGGCCGTCCGGGCGGCCGCCGTCGAGGCGGGACGGGACCCGGCCGACGTCACCATCTGCGTCGCCGCGCCCGCGTACGTCACCGCCGACGACTCGCCCGCCGCGCTCGCCCACGCCCGGGAGCAGTGCCGGTGGTTCGGCGGGATGGTCGGCAACCACGTCGCCGACCTGGTCAGCCACTACGGCGAACACTCCGACCTGGTGCCCGATGCCCTCACCGAGTACATCAAGGACCGCCAGGGCTACGACTACAGTCACCACGGGCGGGCCGGGAACCCCGACACCGCCTTCGTCCCGGACGCGATCGTCGACCGCTTCTGCCTGATCGGACCGGTCGAGGCCCAGCGCGCCCGGCTCGCCGAACTCCGCTCGCTCGGCGTCGACCAGTTCGCCGTCTACGCCATGCACGACGCGGTCGAGGCCACCATCGACGCCTACGGGGCGGACGTCATCCCCCACCTCTGAATCGCCGGCCTCGTGAGCCTGTGCCCCCTTGAGTCTGCGGCCCCCTGGTCCCGTGATTCCTTGATCCCGCGCGTGGCAGAAGGGAGTTGCCCATGGCCGACACCGCGACCGACGGCGGCGGACAGTGGCAGCATCCCGACGGCCGGGTCGAACTCGACCCAGCCGAAGGGGTGTTGCCTCCCAACGGCTTCACCAGTGACGACCTCCGGCCGGTCCCGGTGCGGCAGCGCACCTGGACCACCTACAACTTCCTCGCGCTCTGGGTCGGCATGGCCCACAACATCCCCTCCTGGACGCTGGCTTCGGGTCTGGTCGCGCTCGGGATGGACTGGAAGCAGGCGGTGCTGACCATCGCGCTCGCCAACCTGATCGTGCTCGCGCCGATGCTCCTCACCGGACACGCCGGGACGAAGTACGGCATCCCCTTCCCGGTGTTCGCGCGGGCCTCGTTCGGGCTGCGTGGCGCCAATCTGCCCGCGCTCATCCGGGCGACGGTCGCCTGCGCCTGGTTCGGCATCCAGACCTGGATCGGGGGTGAGGGGATCTTCCTGCTGGCGGGCCGGCTTCTCGGCGAATCCTGGCGGACCGCAACCGAGTTCGGCGGCTACCCGTGGACGCAGTGGGCCTCCTTCCTGCTGTTCTGGCTGATCGAGATGGTCATCATCGCCCGGGGGATGGAGGCGCTGCGGCGCTTCGAGAACTGGGCGGCGCCGTTCGTCATCGTCGGCGCGCTCGCCCTGCTGGTCTGGATCGGCGTCAAGGCGGGCGGGCTCGGCCCGTTGCTCGACCAGCCGTCGAAACTGGGCTGGGGCAGCGGGTTCTGGAAGGTCTTCTTCCCGTCGCTGATGGGGATGATCGGCTTCTGGTCCACGCTGGCGCTCAACATCCCCGACTTCACCCGCTTCGGCGGCAGCCAACGAGCCCAGATCCGCGGCCAGGCCCTCGGTCTGCCGACGACGATGACGCTCTTCGCGCTGCTGTCGGTGCTGGTCACCTCGGGCTCCGCGGCGGTGTACGGCGA
Source organism: Kitasatospora sp. NPDC059827 (assembly GCF_042731675.1). Classification (NCBI taxonomy): domain Bacteria; kingdom Bacillati; phylum Actinomycetota; class Actinomycetes; order Kitasatosporales; family Streptomycetaceae; genus Kitasatospora; species Kitasatospora sp. NPDC059827. The sequence goes on from NZ_JBHWIV010000001.1 coordinate 206,652, forward strand.
ACCGGTGTGGGACCCGATCAAGCTCGCCGCGAAGATGGAGAGCCCGGCGGCCCTCCTGTTCGCGCTGCTGACCGTCCTGATCGCGACGCTGTCGGTGAACATCGCGGCCAACGTCGTCTCCCCGGCGTACGACCTGGCCAACCTGGTGCCCCGGTTCGTCAACTTCCGTACCGGGGCGCTGATCACCGGCGTGGTCGGGATCGCCATCTTCCCGTGGAGGCTGACCGCCGACCCGCACGTCTACATCTACGTCTGGCTGGGCGTGGTCGGCGGCCTGCTCGGGACGGTCGCCGGGGTGCTGATCGCCGACTACTGGCTGCTGCGCCGCACCCGGCTGCAACTCGCCGAGCTCTACCGGCCGTTCGGCGCCTACTGGTATGCGGGCGGCTGGAACTGGCGGGCGGTCACCGCGCTGCTGGTCGGTGGCCTGCTGGCGGTCGGGGGATCGTACTCGACGGTGGACCCGCACGGGGTGAAGCAGGGGCCGTTCCCGGTGGACGGGTTGGTCCCGCTCCTCCAGCCGCTGGCGGACTACGGGTGGGCGGTGGGGCTCGCGTCGTCGGTGGTGGTCTACCTGGTGCTGAGCGCGGGGCGAGGAGAGGGGCGGGGCGGAACGGGGCGGGGGCAGGAGGATCGGGGAGCAGCGGGCGGGTGACAACTGACAGGTGACAGATGTCAGCGGACGGATAACAGATAACAGATGACAGCGAACAGATTTCGAAATCTGTTCGCTGTCATCTGTTATCCGTCATTTGTCATCTGTCATTTGTCGCCCGTCGCCTCCACCGCGGCCAGGACTTTGGCGGCGCCGTCCTCGGTGGCGAGGGCGGCTGCGACGGAGCGGGCGCGGGTGCGGTAGTGGGGGTCGTCCAGGGCCTGGCGGATGGAGGCGGCCAGGTGGGCGGCGGTCAGGGCGCGCAGGGGTACCGGGCCGGGTGAGACGCCGAGCGCGGTGAGCCGTGCGGACCAGAAGGGGGCGTCCAACTGGGCGGGCACCGGGACGGCGGGGGTGCCGGAGCGGAGGGTGGCCGCCGTGGTGCCCGCGCCCGCGTGGTGGACGACGGCCGCGGTGCGCGGGAACAGCCAGTCGTGCGGGGTGTCGCCGATGGTCAGTACGGTCTCCGAGTCCTCGGCGGCCAGGCCGCTCCAGCCGGACTGCAGGAGGAGGCGGACCCGGGCGGCGCGGCCGGCGGCGAGGACGGTCGCGGTGAGCCGTTCGGGATCGGGCACGACCAGGCTGCCGAAGCCGACGAAGACCGGGGGCGGTCCGGCGGCCAGGAAGTCGAGCAGCCGCTGCGGGGGCTGCCAACCCGCGGGTCCGGCGGGCCACCAGTACCCGGCCACGTCCAGTCGTGGGTGCCAGTCCGTCGGCCGGGGGACGACGCGCGGCGAGAAGCCGTGCAGGACGGGGTGGTCGCGCCGGGCCCGGGCGATGCCCAGCGGCGGCAGCCCGAGCCGGCGGCGCAGTCCGCGGACGGCCGGGACGAACAGTTGGTCGGTGGCCGCCTGGACGGCGTGGCCGGCGAGCAGGTTGCCGGGCCGTCCGAGCGAGCGGGCGCCGGTCACGGCCGGGGCGAACTCGCGGGTGGGGGAGAGGGGTTGGAGGTACAGCCCGATGGTGGGGATGCCGGCCGCCTCGGCCGCGACCTGGCCGAGCGCACTGGTGGTGCTGGTGGTGAGCAGCAGGTCGGCACCGAGCGCCGTCGCGTCCGCGATGCCGTCGCCGAGGGCGGGCATGAACCTCCGCCCCAGGCGCAGCAGTTGCAGGACGACGCCGGGCCCGCTGCCGGCCCGCAGCAGTCGCCGGCCCTCGGTGGAGGCGAGTTCGGCCCGTGGGTCGACGGGCAGTGGACGGAACTCCAGTCCGGCGGCCCGTACCGAGTCGGCGAAGGTGGCGTGGGTGGCGACGGCCACCTGATGTCCGGCCGCCTGTAGGCGGACGCCGAGCCCGGTGAAGGGTGCGACGTCGCCCCGGGAGCCGGCGGTGGCGATCAGGATGCGCATGGCCGCAGTATTTCGGCGGGTACGACCGGCCGGAAGGACGCCACGCGCGGACCGGTCGGCTCCGGGTGGCCGGATCCCGCCGTCGGCCGGGGTCGGCCGGAACCGCCTCGGTGGGTGTCGGCGTCCTCCGTGGCAGAGCGCGCGGGACGGGGCCGTCGCGCCACGGACGGGAGGGACGGGTTCGGATGAGCGTCGTCGCGTGGATCGTGCTGGGCCTGGTGGCCGGAGCCCTGGCCAAGCTGCTGCTGCCCGGGAGGGACCCGGGCGGTCTGATCGTGACCACCCTGATCGGGATCGCCGGCTCCTTCGTCGGCGGCTGGATCGCGTCGCACTTCCTGCACCGGTCGATCACGGCGCGCTTCTTCGACGGGCCGACCTGGGTGGCGGCGATCGGCGGCGCGTTGGTGCTGCTGATCGCCTACCGGCTGCTGTTCGGCAACTCGCGCCGCTGACGGACGAGCGCGGCGGGGTCTCGTCACACCGATGACGCAAGGGGCGGCGGATGAGCTGGATGGAGTGGATCGTGCTCGGCCTGGTGTCGGGGACGCTGGCCAGGATGGCGATGTCGAGGGGGGAGCGCGGTCTGATCGGCAGCACCTTGATCGGGATCACCGGCTCCTACATCGGCACCTGGATCGTCCTGCACTGGATGCACGGGACGGTGCGGGTGGGCCTCCTCGACGTCACGACCTGGGTGTCGGCGATCGGTGGGGCGATGGTCCTGCTCATCGGCTACCGGGTGCTCCGCTTCCTCGCTCGGCGTTGACTGCCAGGCGCTGACTGCCAGGCGCTGACTACCTGGCGTTGACTACCTGGCCTTTGACTACCTGGCCTTGACCGCCCGGCGTTGGCTACCGGTCGGCGGCCCACTCCGGCAGCTCCTCGCAGGCCGCGAGCCAGTCGGCCGGCACGTCCGCGAGCCCGGTGCGGGCGGCCACCACGCCGGCGGCGATGGCGCAGGTGGTGTCCATGTCGCCCCAGCCCTCCAGGGTGTGCCAGATCGCGTCGGGCAGCGAGTCCAAGTGCCCGGCGGCGGACCAGAGGGCGAAGGGGACGGTGTCCGGGGCGGAGATCATCAGCCCCGAGCCCAGCACGTTGGCGGCGTGCCGGACGCTGGTGTGCTCCGGCAGCCGGGCGGCGATCCGCAGGCCGGAGCGGACGTCGCTCTCCGGCAGCCGGTCGGCCACCTCGGTGAGCAACTCGGTCCGGCCCGGCGCCCGGTGGCCCCGGCTGCGGACGGCGAGCGCCGCGGCGAGTGCCACCGCCACCGCCCCGGTGACCGCCTCGGGGTGGAAGTGGGTGGTGAGCGCCTGGAGTTCGGCCTGCCGGGCGACCTCGTCGAGGTCCTCGGCGAACCCGGCGCCCAGCGGGGCGACCCGCATCGCGGCGCCGTTCCCGTACGAGCCCTGGCCCTCGAACTGGCCCGAGGTGATGGCGCGCCAGTGCCCGCCGGCACCGATCCCGCGCAGCACCCGGTGCATCGACGGGCCGTACTTGCGCTGGTACTCGCGGGCGTACTCGGCCGCGAACCCGGCGGCCAGCGCGTCCTGCCGGACCTCCCCGTGGGCGGCGAGGTGGCGGACCAGGACGAGGGCCATCGCCGTGTCGTCGGTCCAGTGCCAGGGCGCCGGGCGGACCAGGCGGGCCGCCAGAGCGGCGGGAGCCTCGTCCACCGGGACGGAGAACCACCGGTCACCGAAGGCGTCGCCGAGCGCGAGCCCCCGCAGGCTGTCCAGGACCGGGCCGGCCGCACGCATGTCATCCTCCGAGTGAGATCAACTGGGTGCGACAGTCTGCCTGAAAGGGTGAGGCGCCGACGACCGGATTTCGCTCCGGCCGCCGACGCCTCACCGCCCTCGTGCGGGGCGGGCTCCGCTCAGAACTCCGTCGGCTCGGGGACCAGCTCGGCGGGCCTGCCCTTCAAGCCGCTGAGCACGAGCTTCCAGACCGCCGCGAAGCGCTCGTCCGCGGTGGGCTCGGACCAGGTGTGGGCGAAGACCGGGTTGTGGAAGGGGGCCGTGGCGTCGAAGACCGCGCGAGCGGTGGAGGGGACGTGGGCGAGCTGGAACTCCTTGGCGTCCATGCCGTCGTGGACGATCTGGGCGATCTGCTTGACCAGGGTCTCGACGTGCGCGTCGACGACCGTGCTGTTCTCCTCGGCCAGCACCAGGTAGGTGGCGAACAGCTCCGGGTCGTCCAGTGCCTTCTTCCGCTTGGCCCCGAACAGCGTGGTCAGCCAGCGCTGGAGGCGCTCGACGGCGCCGCCGGCGTCGTTCGCGACCATCTCCAGGTCGTAGTGCGCCTGGTTCAGCCAGCGCTGGGTGACCGCCTCCCGCAGCGCCGCCTTGCTGGGGAAGTGGCGGTAGACGCTGCTGTGGCTGACGCCGAGTTCCCGGGCGACGTCCACGACGGTGGCCTTGGCCGGGCCGAACCGCCGGAGGGCTTCCTCCGCCGCGATCAGGATCTGCTCGGCGGTGAGTGCGGTGTCCGTGGTCACGGGGCCGTCCTTAGGGTCGTGCGGTCGGGTGGTGCGGAGGGTTCTCGCCGGTCAGCGCGGGCTCGGTCAGCGCTCGCTGTCCAGGCGCGCCATCTGCGCGGCAGCGTACCGTTCGCCGGCCGCGGCCCCGGCGGGGACGGCGGCCTCGATGGCGGCCAGGTCGGCGGGGGTGAGGGTGACGTCCAGCGAGCCGAGCGCCTCGGTCAGCCGGTCGCGACGGCGGGCGCCGACCAGCGTGACGACGTCCTCGCCGCGCGAGGCCACCCAGGCGATGGCGATCTGGGCGACGCCGGCGCCCTTGGCGTCGGCGACCGCGCGCAGCGCCTCGACCAGGGCGAGGTTGTGGGTCAGGTTGTCGCCCTGGAAGCGGGGGCTGGCGGTGCGGAAGTCGGTGCCGGCGAGCGAGCGGTCCGGGTTCCAGTGGCCGCTGAGCAGGCCGCGGGAGAGCACGCCGTACGCGGTGATGCCGATGCCGAGCTCGCGGGCGGTGGGCAGGACGGCCGCCTCGATGGAGCGGCTGAGCAGCGAGTACTCGATCTGCAGGTCGCTGATCGGGTGGACGGCGGCGGCGCGGCGCAGGGTGTCGGCGCCGACCTCGGACAGGCCGATGTGGCGGACGTAGCCGTCCTTCACCAGGTCCGCGATGGCGCCGACGGTCTCCTCGATCGGGACCTTGGAGTCGAGCCGGGCGGGGCGGTAGACGTCGATGTGGTCGGTGCGCAGCCGGCGCAGGGTGTACGTCAGCGCGGTCTTGGTGGCGGCCGGGCTGGTGTCGTAGCCGAGCCACTGGCCGTCGGGGCCGCGCTGGGCGCCGAACTTCACGCTGATCTGGACGCTGTCGCGGTCGCGGCCGCGCAGGGCTTCGTGGATCAGCAGCTCGTTGTGGCCCATGCCGTAGAAGTCGCCGGTGTCGAGGAGGGTGATCCCGGCGTCCAGGGCGGCGTGGATGGTGGCGATGCTCTCGGCCTCGTCGGCCGGGCCGTAGAGGTCGGACATGCCCATGCAGCCGAGGCCGAGGGCGGAGGTGACGGGGCCGGAGGTGCCGAGGGGACGCTGGGCGGGGCGGGTGGTCGAGGCCATGGGAGCTCCAGGGGCGAGTGCGGCGCCGGAGGGCGGGGGCAGTGTGACCCGGATCTCACTATGGCACGACAGCGAACAGATTTCAAAATCTGTTCGCTGTCTTTTGTCATTTGTTCGCGGCGATATGCCCGCTAGGAGTTGCGCCGCCAGGAGTCACGCCGCCAGGGGTTAGGAGTACGGCCCCGGCGAGCGCAGCAGGTGGGCCCGGGCGGGCGGCAGATTGCGCCACACCGTGCGCTCGCCCAGCCCGTACGTCGCCTCGAAGCGCCGCAGCAGCCGCACCACCGCCCGGTGGCGGGCGCCCCGACGGGGGCCCGAGGTGAGGGTGCGGGCCGTCGTGGTGCCGAGGTACCCGAAGTAGGTCAGCTCGCCGCCCGGGGCCAGCAGGCGCAGGTAGAGGTCGAGGATGCGCCGGACCAGGGCCGGCTCGAAGTTGGTGAACGGCAGCCCGGACACGATCACGTCGTACCGCTCGTCCGCGGCCCCCGTCGGCGCGGCCGCCTCCGGCAGTTCCTCCACCCGGCAGGTCGACAGTCGCAGCCCCACCCCCGGTCGGCGCGCGGCCAGGACCGGGTCCTCCCGCAGCCGGTCGGCGAACCGCGGGTTCGCCTCGACCACGTGCAGCCGGTCGCCGGGACGCAGCACCTGGGCCAGCCGGCGGGTCACCACGCCCGTGCCGGCGCCGACCTCCAGTACCGAGATCGGCCGGTTCGGACGGCTGGTGGCCGACACCACCAGGGCGTTTACCAGCGCCGGTCCGCTCGGCGCCAGTGCGCCGGTGTCGTGGAAGGTGCGCAGGGCCTCGGGGAGGAACAGCAGGCGGTCCCCGCCGTACGGAGAGCCGTGCGTGCTGTGCGTGGCCTGCCTGGCTCGCGAGCTGTGCGTGTCGTGCGTGTCGTGCGTGCTGTGCTGGTCGTGCACGCTCTCCTGGCCGTGCGTTTCGGGCGAACTGTGCTGCTGCGGAGGGGAGTCGGGGCTCGGGTGGAGCTGTTCGGTCGTCATGTCGACGACGCTAGGGAGCGCGGGAACGCCGCGGATCGGCCGGTGAGCGGCGCCGACCCCCGACGAAAGTCGAGGGTGCCGACGTCCGGGAGGAGGGGGTGTCGCGCCGCCGTCCGCCCGTAGCATCGAGCGGGTGGACGGGACCGGGCGGGGAGGAGCTCCATGCGCACAGGCCTGCTCGGCTGGTACGGCCCGGACCACCGGCCCTGGGCCGACAGCCTGTTGCTGCTCGGGATCCTCGGGCTCGCCGTCGAGGAGGGCGTCTTCCAGTGGCTGCACCTCGACGGCCCGCTGCGCCTGCCCCGGGTGGCGGTGGCCGTGCTCGCCGCGCTCTCGCTGCTGCTCGCCCGCCGTCACCCCATCGCCTCGGCCGTCCTGCCGGTGCTCACCGGCGGGCTGCTCAACCGGGCCTTCCCGGGATTGATCAGCGTCTACTACCTGGCCTCCCTCGGCCGGGTCGGTCCGGCGGCGGCCGGCGGCGCGGTGATCGCCGTGGGCAGTGCGATCGCCGCGGACTCGCTGGTCGGCTGGGCGGGGACGACCGGTTCCCAACTCCTCCTCCAGGCGGCCACCTTGTCCTTCGGGCTGTGGCTGCACGGCCGCCGGGTGCTGATCCGGACGCTGCACGCCCAGGTCGAAACCCTGCGGCGGGAGCGGGAGTTGCGCGCCGAGCAGGCCCGCTCCGCCGAACGCGCCCGGATCGCCCGGGAGATGCACGACGTGCTGGCCCACCGGCTGAGCCTGCTGGTGCTGCACGCCGGAGTGCTGCGCGACCAGGCCCGGGCCGGGACCGTCGCCGCCGACCCGGACCGGCTCACCCACCGTCTCGAACTCCTGCGCACCACCGCCGCCCGCTCGCTCGACGACCTGCGCGACGTCCTGGGCGCCCTGCGCGCCGAACCGCCGGAGCGGCCCGCCGCCGAGGCCGACGTGCCCGTATCGTCCGGGGAGTCGTCCGCGCCGTTCAGGCCGTCGACCGGGGCGCTGTCCGTCCCGTTGTCCGGCCAGTTGTCCGGCCCGCCGCCCGTCCTGGCGCCCGTCCTGCCGCCCGTCCCGGCGCCCGCCCTGCGTGACCTCACCGACCTGATCGACGAGGCGAACCAGGCCGGGCAGCAGGTCGAACTCGCCCTGGCGGGAGACCCGGAGGCCGTGCCCACCACCCACCGGCTCGCCGTGTACCGGGTGGTCCAGGAGGCACTGACCAACGCCCGCAAGCACGCCCACGCCGCGCCCGTCACCGTCCGGGTCGGCTACGGGGCACCGGCGACCACCGTCGAGGTCCGCAACGGCCCCGGAGGGACGACACCGAACGGGCCGGTCTCCGGCGGCGGGTACGGGCTGGTGGGCCTCGGCGAACGGGTCGGCGCGCTGGGCGGCCACCTGGACGCCGGGCCGGACGGTGCGGGCGGCTTCCGGCTCTCCGCCCGGTTGCCCGTGCCGGACCGGCCGGCGCAGTCCGTGCCGCCACCCCACGCCGTGGCGCCGCCGGAGGTTCCGCCACCGGAGGTCCCGCCGTCGAGGTCCCTGTCTCCGAGGTCGCCGTCCTGGAAGAAGCCCCCGCAGCCGAAGGACACCGCATGATCCGCACGATGGTGGTCGACGACGACGCACTGGTGCGCCTCGGCCTGGTCGACCTGCTCGCCCAGGACCCGGCCCTGACCGTGGTCGCCGAGGCCGCCGACGGACTGCAGGCCGTCGAGCTCGCCCGCGGCCGCCGGATCGACGTCGCGCTGATGGACATCCGGATGCCCCGGCTCGACGGGATCGCCGCGACCCGGCGGCTGCGCCAACTCCCCGACGCCCCGCGGGTCATCGCGCTCACCACCTTCGACCTGGACGAGTACGTGTACCAGGCGCTCGCCGCCGGGGCGGACGGCTTCCTGCTCAAGGACACCCCGCCCGCCGAGATCGCCCGCGCCGTCCACGTGGTCGCCGCCGGCCAGGGGATGCTGCACCCCGCCGCCGCCCGACGGCTGATCGACCGGTACCACCGGGTCGGCGCGCCGCGCTCCGTCGCCGCCCGGGGCCGGATCGCCGGGCTCACCCCGCGCGAGACCGACGTGCTGCGGGAGCTCGCCGACGGGCTGTCCAACGCCGAGATCGCGGGCGTCCTGGGGATGCGGGAGAGCACCGTCAAGGCGCACGTCAGTCGGATCCTGACCGCGCTCGGCGTGGCCAACCGGGTCCAGGCGGCGCTGCTCGCACGCGATGCGGGGCTCGTCGGGGACGGTGCCTGACCGCGGGCGCTCGCGAGGGCAGGGCGGGGCGCAGCGTCGGACGGTGTTCACACGGATGTTCCCCGGGCGTCGGTCCGGGTGTCGCTGCGGGCTTCCCTGAGCCGTCGCGTGCCTCCGGTTGGTACCGCCCGCTGAGCCGCTGTCACCCATCCGGCGTGGAAATGCCGTGCCTTGGCGGTTTGCGCTGCCGAACCCGGGCGGCGGGTCCATGGTGGAGATGGGCGCGATCCGGCGACCGCGCCCGCGCGTCGATCCGGGCCCGCCCGCCGAGCGCCCGCCGCTTCCGCCGACGGGTGCCCGGCACCGGGGCCCGTACCGGCACGCTGGGAGCAGGGCCACCTCGCAGGAAACCGAACGGTTCTTCTAGGCTCACATCTCGGCTTCCCTGCGGCGGTCCGGCCCTTGCGCCCGCCACCAGGAAGCCGCCGTCCACGGGGCTCCGGGCGGAACCGGGGCCACCGGATCGAGCGAGGAGGACGCAGATGCCAAGCACGCCGCCCAACCGTTCCACCGCACTTGGGCCAGACGGGCCGTTCCGACGGGCCGTCCGGCCCCCCGGCCGACCGGCGCGGTCCGGCCGGGCATGGCACCCGGGCGGGAGCGGTCGGCCGGTGCGGCCGCTGAATACCGGCTGCGGCCGCGGAGGCGAGCGTTGAGTCCCCAGATCGTCGGGTCGCCGGCCGCACCGGGCAGCGCCGCGGAACCCGACCGCGTACCCGTGACCGTTCCCGCCGCGGCCGACGGTGAGGCCCTGGTCGCCCTGGGCGGTTCCGCCAAGGTCGGTTCGCCCACTATTGGTTCGTCCACCGTCGGTTCCGTCGCCGAGAGCCCGCCGGTCGCGACGGCCACGACCGGTGCCGCGGTCAGGCCAGGTGCTACGGCCGCGTCGGTGGCCGCGGTGAAGGTCGATGCCACGGCCAAGGTCGATGCCACGGCGATGGTCGGTGCGGCGGCGAAGTCCGGTGCCACTGCGAAGTCCGGTGCGGTGGCGGTCGGATCCGCTGTCGCTGCCGCCGGTGCCGCGGTCGCCGCCGGTGCCGCTGCGACGAGCATCACCGCGGCGCTGCCCGGACTGCCGCAGGCGCTCAGTACCCGGGCCCGTACCCTCGCCGGCGCCGTCCGGCGGCGGTGTGCGGACCTGGCTCGGATCGAATCGCCGAGTGGTGATGCGCCCCGACTCGACGCGCTCGCCGAGGAGTTGGAGTCGGGATTCCGGGCCACCGGGGCAACCGCCCGCCGCGAACCCGGCCCGGCCGGTGACCACCTGGTGCTGGAGTGGGAGGGGCGGGACGAGACCCTGCCCCACCTGCTGATCGTGGGCCACCACGACACCGTCTGGCCCGCCGGTACCCTGGCGGACTGGCCGGTGACCGAGCAGGACGGGCGGCTCACCGGGCCCGGCGTGGTGGACATGAAGGGCGGACTCGCCGTCCTGGAGGGCGCCTTGGCGCTTCTCGCCGACCTGGGGCAGCGGCCGCACCGCACCGTACGGCTGGTCGTGGTGTCCGACGAGGAGGTCGGCAGTCCGGACGGGCGGGGCCTGGTCGAGCGCCAACTGCGGGGCGCGGCGGCCGTCCTGGGACTGGAGCCGCCGCATCCGGACGGCCGGTTGAAGACCGCGCGGCGCGGCAGTACCCGGGTACGGCTCACCGTCACCGGCCGGGAGGCCCACGCGGGCAACGACGCCCACGACGGGGTGTCGGCGGTGGACGAGCTGGTCGACCAGCTGGTGCTCGTCCGCGACCTCGCGGGCCAGCCCGGTACGGAGCTCAACACCGGTCGGATCAGCGGGGGTTCACGGGCGAACGTGGTCGCCGGACGGGCCGAGGCGGAGCTCGGCCTGCGCTTCTCCACCACCGAGGCGCAGCGCCGCACGCTCGACAACCTCGCGCGGCTGACCGCGTTGCGGCCGGGCGCGCGGGTGCGGACGGAGGTGCTGTCCAGCCGGCCGGCCTGGCCCGAGCGCACCGGTAACCCGCTGCTCAGGCACGTGCGTTCGCTCGCCGCGGTGCTCGGGCAGCAGCTCGACGGTGCCCCGGCCGGCGGTGCCGGGGACACCAACCTGCCCGGCTCGCGCGGTCTGCCGACGCTGGACGGTTTCGGCGCGGTCGGCGCCGGCGCCCACGCCCGGCACGAGTACATCAAGCTGGACCAGCTCGCGCCGCGGATCGCCCTGCTGGCGGCGCTGCTCGCGGTGCCGCTGCCGCGGCTGCGGGACCGCGCGGAGGGGTGACCCTTGACGGCTGACGGCTGACGGCTGACGGCTGACAGATGTCGGGTGACAGGTAACAGGTAACAGCGAACAGATAACAGCTGACAGATTTCAGATTCTGTCAGCTGTTATCTGTTGTCTGTTTTCTGTTCGCCGCCCCTCGCTCCCCGCCCCTCGCGCCCGCCCATTCGTCGACGTCCCTTGCCATCCCTCCGTCCCGCCGCGCAGAATGGTACCGACCGAACGGTCAGTCGGTTGGCGCTCCGCCGCCCAGGCCGCCCAGGCCGGGAAGTCGGGAAGCCGGAGCAGGAACACGAGAGGGGACCGTGGTGACAACAGAGGTGGAAGAGGCGGTCCCCGCGCAGACGCCGGAGGACCGGTTCGACGCGGTGATCGCCGCCGAGCAGCGGATCGAGCCCCGCGACTGGATGCCCGACGCCTACCGGGCCACCCTGATCCGCCAGATCGCCCAGCACGCCCACTCCGAGATCATCGGCATGCAGCCCGAGGGCAACTGGCTCACCCGGGCCCCCTCGCTGCGCCGCAAGGCGATCCTGCTCGCCAAGGCCCAGGACGAGGCGGGCCACGGCCTCTACCTCTACGCCGCCGCCGAGACCCTCGGAGTCGACCGCGCCGAGCTCACCGAGAAGCTGATCAGCGGCCGCCAGAAGTACTCCTCGATCTTCAACTACCCCACCCTCACCTTCGCCGACGTCGGCGTGATCGGCTGGCTGGTGGACGGCGCCGCGATCTGCAACCAGGTCCCGCTCTGCCGCTGCAGCTACGGTCCGTACGCCCGCGCGATGGTGCGGGTCTGCAAGGAGGAGTCCTTCCACCAGCGCCAGGGCTACGAGCTCCTGATGACCCTGATGCGCGGCACCGAGGGCCAGCGCCGGATGGTCCAGGACGCGGTCGACCGCTGGTGGTGGCCGTCGCTGATGATGTTCGGCCCGCCGGACGCCGACTCGCCGAACACCGCCCGCTCGATGGCCTGGCGGATCAAGCGCCACACCAACGACGAGCTCCGGCAGCGCTTCGTCGACATGACCGTCCCGCAGGCCGAGCACCTGGGCGTCACCCTCCCCGACCCCGAGCTGCGCTGGAACGAGGAGCGCGGCGGCTGGGACTTCGGCGAGCCGGACTGGTCAGAGCTGACCAGGGTCATCCGCGGGCAGGGCCCGTGCAACGCCCAGCGGGTCGACCGCCGCCGGGCCGCGCACGAGGAGGGCGCCTGGGTGCGCGAGGCGGCCGTCGCCTACGCCGCCAAGCGCGCCGCCGACGCCGGACATGCCCCCGATGCCGGACACGCCGCGGCCGCCGAGCGGCCCACCCCCGAACAGGAGAACGACAAGTGACCGAGTCCGAGGCAGGCCCCAAGGCCGGCTGGCCGCTGTACGAGGTGTTCGTGCGCCCCCGGCGCGGCCTGAACCACGTCCACGTCGGCTCGCTGCACGCCGCCGACGACCGGATGGCGCTGCTCGCCGCCCGCGACCTGTACACCCGCCGCAACGAGGGCGTCAGCCTCTGGGTGGTCCGCTCGGACGCGATCACCGCCTCCACCCCGGACGAGCGCGACCCGTTCTTCGAGCCCAGCGGCGACAAGGTCTACCGCCACCCGACCTTCTACGACATCCCCGAGGATGTCCCGCACATCTGACGGGGGAGCCACCGTGCACGACCACACCACGTCCGCCACCGAGGACGACCACGTCTACCTCAGCCTCGCCGGGGCCACCCCCGGCCCCGAGGGCGAGGGCCGCTGGGCGTACGGGACGGGCTTCACCGACCCGCTGCTCGGCGTGGACACCGCCCTGCCCGACGGCCTGGCCGGTGCCGACCTCGCCGCCTACTGCCAGATGCTCGGCGATGACGCCCTGGTGCTCTCCCAGCGGCTGATCGAGTGGTGCACCCGGGCGCCCGAGCTGGAGGAGGAGGTCGCGCTCGCCAACCTGGGCCTGGACCTGCTCGGCCAGGCCCGGCTGCTGCTGACCCGGGCCGGCCAGGCGGACGGCTCCGGCCGCACCGAGGACGACCTGGCCTACTGGCGGGAGGACCACGAGTTCCGCAACGTCCGCCTGGTGGAGACCCCGAACGGCGACTTCGCGCACTCGATCGCCCGGCTGCTGCTGTTCGCCACCGCCCGCGGCGCGCTGTACGAGGCGCTGAGCGCCCACCCGGACCCGGTGCTGGCCGCGGTCGCGGCCCGGGGCGTCAAGGAACTCGCGTACCACCGCGAGTACGCCACGGCCTGGACGCTGCGCCTGGGCGACGGCACGCCGTACTCGGCGGAGCGGATGCAGGCCGGGCTGGACGCCGTCTGGCCGCTGCTGGAGGAGCTGTTCACCGCGCACCCGGTGGAGCTGCGGGCCGGCGTCGACCCGGCCGACCTGCGCGAACCGGTGCTGCGCGAGCTCGCCGCCGTCCTCGCCGAGGCCGGACTGACCGTGCCGGACCTCCCGCCGCTGGCCACCGTCCTGGGGCGGGCCGGCCGTGACGGGGTGCACACCGAGGCGCTCGGCCCGCTGCTCGCCGAGCTGCAGGTGGTGGCGCGCGCCCACCCGGGGGCGACGTGGTGACGGGCACCGCGGACACCGCCACCGTCCGTGAGACGGCCTGGTCGGTGGCCGCGGCCGTCCCGGACCCGGAGCTGCCCATGCTCACCCTGGCCGACCTGGGCGTGCTCGCCGGGGTCGAGGTGGACGACGGCAGCGGCACGGTGACCGCCTGGCTGACGCCGACCTACTCGGGCTGCCCGGCCGTCGCCGAGATGGCCGCCGACGTCGACCGCCGGCTGCGCTCCGCCGGGTACCCGGACGTCCGGGTGCGGCTGCGGCTGGACCCGCCGTGGTCCACCGACCTGATCACCGCCGAGGGCCGCCGCAAGCTCGCCGAGGCGGGCATCGCCCCGCCGCGCCCGACCTCGGCCCTCGCGCCCGGCCCCGGGCCGGTCCCGCTCACCCTCGGCGCCACCCGCGCGGGCGCCGCGGCCCCCGTGCCCTGCCCGCAGTGCGGCGGCGCCGACACGGAGGAGCTGTCCCGCTTCGGCTCCACCGCCTGCAAGGCGCTCTGGCGCTGCCGCGCCTGCCGCGAGCCGTTCGAACGCGTCAAGGAGATCTGAATGCCCGCCGCGACCCCTGTGACGGACCCCGTCCGCCCGGCCCGTCGGCCGAGCTTCCACCGGCTGCGGATCGAGCGGGTGGAGCGGCTCTGCGAGGACGCCGTGGCGGTGACCTTCGCGGTGCCGGACGCCTTGGCGGACGAGTTCGCGTTCCGCCCCGGCCAGACCCTGACCCTGCGCAAGCTGGTGGACGGGACCGACGAGCGCCGCTCGTACTCGATCTGCGCGCCCGTCGGCGGCCCGCTGCGGATCGCCGTCCGCGAGGTGCCCGGCGGGCTGTTCTCGCGCTGGCTGGTGCGCGAGGCGCGGCCCGGCGAGGAGGTCGAGGTGCTGACCCCGTCCGGCCTGTTCACCCCCGAACTCGGCGTCCCCGCCGACCACGTGCTGCTCGCTGCGGGCTCCGGCATCACCCCGATGCTGTCGATCGCCGCCTCCGTGCTGGCCGCCGACCGCCGCTCCACCGTCACCCTGCTCTACGGCAACCGGCGCAGCGACACCGTGATGTTCGCGGACGAGCTGGCCGACCTCAAGGACCGCTACCTCGGCCGGTTCCAGCTGGTCCACGTGCTCTCCCGGGAGACCAGGGACGCCGAACTGCTCAGCGGCCGGCTGGACCCGGAGCGGGTCCGGGCGCTGCTGGCGGCGCTGGTGGACGTCGACGCCGTCGGACACTGGTGGCTGTGCGGGCCGTTCGGCATGGTCACCGGGGCGAAGGAACTGCTCGCCGACCTGGCCGTGCCCGGGGAGCGGGTGCACCAGGAACTGTTCCACGCCGAGGACGAGCCGCTCGCCGAGCGGGACGAGGACCTGGACGGCCCCGACGGCGCGGCCGGGGCCGCGGCCGGCGAGCGCAGCGAGGTCACCGTCGTCCTCGACGGCCGCGGCAGCACCCTCACCCTCCCGCGCGACCGCTCGATCCTGGACGGCGCCCAGCGCTCCCGCCCCGACCTGCCCTTCGCCTGCAAGGGCGGGGTCTGCGGCACCTGCCGGGCCCTGGTCACCGAGGGAGAGGTGGAGATGCGCCGCAACTTCGCGCTGGAGGAGAAGGAGCTGGCGGCCGGCTACGTCCTCACCTGCCAGGCCCGGCCGGTCACCGACCGGGTCACCGTCGACTACGACCGCTGACCCGGGCCGTCAGGCGGGGACGGCGGCGGGGACGGGTACGGGGACGGGTACGGTCCCGCGCTCGGCCGCGCCGACCCGATCGTCCCGATCGTCCCGGCCGGCCCGCCCGGTCGGGTCCCCGAGCAGCTCGACCAGGTCGTTGACGGCGGCGCGGCCCGCCCGGTTGGCGCCGATGGTGCTGGCGGACGGCCCGTAGCCGACCAGGTGGACGCGCGGGTCGGCGGTGGCGCGGGTGCCGGTGAGCGCGATGCCGCCGCCGGGGGAGCGCAGGCCGAGCGGGGCGAGGTGGCCGACCTCGGGGCGGAAGCCGGTCGCCCAGACGATCGCGTCCACCGCCAACTCCTGGTCGCCCCAGGCGACTCCGTGCTCGGTGAGCCGGTCGAACATCGGGCGGCGGTGCAGCGCCCCCAGCTCCTCGGCACGGCGGTAGGCGACGGACGGGCCGAGGCCGGTCACGCTCACCACGCTGCGCACCGGCAGGCCCTGGCGGACCCGCTCCTCGACCTTGGCGACCACCGCCCGCCCGTACTCGGGGGTGAACGGGCCCTCGTGGAAGACGGGCTCGGAGCGGGTGACCCAGACCGTCTCGCCGACCGCGGCCACTTCGGACAGCACCTGGATCGCCGAGGCGCCGCCGCCCACCACCAGGACGCGCCGGCCCGCGAACTCCTCGGGGCCGCGGTACTCGGCGTAGTGCAGCTGACGGCCCGCGAAGTGGCCGGGGTAGTGGGGGAGGAACGGGCGGGTCCAGGTGCCGGTGGCGTTGATCAGCGCGCGGGTGGACCAGGTGCCGCGGTCGGTCTCGACCAGCAGCCGGGAGTCGGGGCGCTCGGACTCGGCGCGTACGGCGCGCACCGCGACCGGGCGCACGACCGGGAGCGCGTGCCGGGTCTCGTACGCCGTGAAGTACCCCGGCACCACCTCCCGCGCGCGGGCTTCCGGGTCGGGTGCCGGGAGTTCGGCGTCCGGGAGGTCGTGGAAGCCGTGCACGGTGGCCATTCGCAGGGACGGCGAGCGGTGGGCCCAGGCGCCGCCGGGGGCGGGGTTGGCGTCGAGCACGACGAAGCCGCCGTCGACTCCCGCCCGGTAGGGGGCGAAGCCGCGGCGGCCGAGGTGGTAGGCGGCGGACAGTCCGGCCTGTCCGGCACCCACCACCAGGACGTCCACGCGCCGTGCGCCGGCTTCGTCCGTCGCCCCTGCTGTACCTGTTGCACCGTAAACAGTCACGCACGTGAAACATTGGGGTGGCGGTGGCTGTTCCCGCTCGGAGCGGAGCGGTCAGGTCCGCGGTGAGACTCGCAGCGAGGTCCGCGGTGAGGTGCTGGGCCTCAGCCGATCGGCGAGATCACCGCGGCGGTGCCGTACGCGCAGACCTCGGTGCCGACGTCCGCCGCCTCCGTCACGTCGAAGCGCATCATCAGGACGGCGTTGCCGCCGCGCGCCTTGGTCTGCTCGATCAGCCGCTGCATCGCCTCGTTGCGGCTCTCGACCAGGGTCTTCGTCAGACCCCGCAGCTCGCCGCCGATCAGCGACTTGAGCCCGGCACCGATCTGGCTGCCGATGTGGCGGCTGCGCACGGTCAGCCCGAAGACCTCGCCGATCACGTGGTCGACCCGGAAGCCGGGGATGTCGTTGGTGGTCACGACCATGACGTCGGCGTTCGGGCCCTGCCCGCCGCCGTACTCGTTGATGTCAGCCATGGGGGCCATCCTGCCCGTGTCGTGCGTCCGGGTGACAGAGGCGCGGCCGGGCGGTGGCCGAGAAGCTCTCCGGAAGCTGGTCCGGACCGGTGATCGGGCGGCCGAAAAGCCGTACCGTAGCCCCATGGGCGAGCGAAGCGATCATCCGCAGGGGCCGGGCGCGGCAGAGTACTCCGGCGCGCCGGAGATCGAGGCGACGGTGGTGCTGGGCCTGCGGATCAATGACTGGCCGGCGCTGCGCGCGGCCGCGATCAGGGCCGTCGAGGAGTTGGATTTCGACGGTATCGACCCGGCCGGCCAGCGCCGTGAACTGCTGCGCGAGGTGGCCGAGGACGCCAACGCGGCGCTCGGCGCGCTGCTCCACCCGGACCGGCTGGTGGCCGCCATTCCCGGGGTCGAGGCGATCGGCGGCACGCTGGAGATCAGCGTCACCGAGGACTTCACCCCGGACTTCGCCGAACTGTTCCCGCTGGACGGCGAGGACGAGGAGGGCGGCGCGGGCGCCGACTGGACCCTCACCCCGCGCACCGCCTGCCTGCTGCACGCCCAGTTGCTCGGCCTGGCCGATGCCGCCTACGACGACCTCGACGAGCACGGGGACGACCCGGTGGTCGACGGCGAGGACGTCGACTGGACGGTCTTCGCCCGGCTGCCCCAGCGCACTTGGCGGCTCCACCGGAACTGGCGGCGCACCATGGCCCGGACCTTCGACGACCTGGCCGACGACCTCGCGCTCGGCGAATGGCCGCTGCCGCGCTGCCTCGCCGATGAGATCGCGCTGCGGATGGCACTGGTGGACGCCCGGACGCTGCTGGGCTCCCAGCCCGAGTCGGTGGCCGACATGATGGGCGACCTGCCCGCCGACCTGTACGACTACGACTGGGACGGCTGCCACGACGAACTGTTCGGCGTCTTCGGGCCGGACGACGGCGACCCGGAGCTCGGCGCGGAGCAGCGCACCGAACTGCTGCTGGCCGCGACGCACCCCGAGGGCTGGTTCCTGATGTACGAGGACGCCGAGGAGCGGGACCCGCAGCGCGGCTACCGGCGCTGAGCGGGCGGCCGGGCCTGTCCGGCGGACCTTGCCGGGCGGGATGCGCCGGACCGGCCCCAGGCCCTGTCAGGGCCTAGGCTGCGGGCATGTCCGATGTGTCTGATGTGTCTGGCGGATCCGGTGTATCTGGTGTGCGCGGTGTGTCCTCGGCGGAGTCGGGTCCGGACGAGTCGGCGCTCGGCCGGATCGCGCTCGGACTGGACGGCGTGCGGGCGGCGCAGCGCGGGCGGACCGCCGAGGCGCGGGCCAGCTTCGAGGCCCTCTGGGAGGAACTGGGCGAGCGGGACGTCTTCCACCGCTGCGTCCTGGCGCACTATCTGGCCGACCTCCAGGACGACCCCCGGGCCGAACTGGCGTGGGACCGGCGGGCCCTCGCGGCCGCCGACTCGCTGACCGCCGAGCGCGCCCGGACCTACGAGTCCGCGCTCCAGGTACGGGCCTTCTATCCGTCGCTGCACCTCAACCTGGCCTCCGACCACCTCAAGCTCGGGGAGCCCGACCTCGCGCGCGAACAGCTGGAACGGGCGGTCCGGAGCCTGGACGCACTGCCGGAGGACGCCTACAGCGCCGGGATCCGGGCGGCGGTGGACGAACTGCGGCAGCGACTGCGCTGAATCCGGCCGGTCGGCCGGCCGGCTCGGGGCGCGCTCCGAGGGCACGGGGGCGGGCCGGGGCGGTGGTGGCGGGGCTGGCATGCTGGACGGGTGACTTCTCCGTTCGATGACCCGGCCCCCGCTCCCGCCCCCGGCGACGTTCCCGACCCCGAGGACCGCGACGCGCGGCCGCAGTACGTGCTGCCGCTGCTGGTCCGGCTGGAGAAGGCCACGCCGCCCGGGCGTACGGACGCGCTGGAGACCTCGGCGCGGGCGGTGCTGACCCTGCTCGCCGACCCCCGGGTGACCGAGGTGGACGGGGAGTGGACGGAGCGGGTCGCGGCCTGGGAGGACGCCCGGATCCGCAAGGTGGTCCGGCGGGCCCGGGGCGGGGAGTGGCGCCGGGCCGGCGAGCTGCCGGGCATCACGGTGCAGGGGCGGGAGGCCGAGGTGCGGGTGTTCCCGCCGGTCCCGCTGGACGGCTGGCCGAAGGACCTCGCGAAGTTGCAGGTCTCCGGTACGGAGCTGGAGGAGACCGCCGAGGTCGGCGCGCCCGCGCCGGGGCTGCCGGTGCTGTGGATCAACCCGGAGCTGGAGATGAGCGCGGGCAAGACCATGGCCCAGACCGGCCACGCGGCGCAGCTCGCCTGGTGGCGGCTGGACGAGGCGCAGCGCAAGGAGTGGGCGGAGTCGGGCTTCGCGCTCGCCGTCCGCACGGCGGAGCCAGGGGCGTGGGAGGAACTGGTCCGCAGCGAGCTGCCGGTGGTCCGGGACGCGGGCTTCACGGAGATCGCCCCCGGGCCGACCGTCGTTTTCGAAGGCGGCGAGCGCTACTGCCCCACCCTGCGCCTTCGGCGCCCGTGAACGCGGCACGCTGACGCCGCCACGGGATGTCGGCACCCGGGGAACCGAACCCGGGGAACCGAACCCGGGGGACCGAATCCGGGGAACCGGGCCCGGGGAACCGATGCCGGGATCAGGCCGTGACGAGTTCCTTCCCGCGGTCCGGCGTCCTGGCCTTGGGCTTCCGGTTCGGCAGCGAGAGCCGGAAGACCTTGTGCCACGCGGAGAAGACCTGCTTGGGCAGCGGCCCGGTGACGTACTCCAGCTCGTACTTCTCGAACAGGGCGCGCACCTTCACCGCGACCTCGGCGTACCGGTTGCTCGGCAGGTCCGGGAACAGGTGGTGCTCGATCTGGTGGGACAGGTTGCCGCTCATGAAGTGCATGGCCCTGCTGCCGCTGATGTTCGCCGAGCCCATCATCTGGCGCAGGTACCACTGGCCGCGCGTCTCGCCGTTGATCGACTGCCGCTCGAAGACCTGTACGCCCTCGGGGAAGTGCCCGCACATGATCACCGAGTGGGTCCAGATGTTGCGGACCAGGTTCGCGGTGAACGTGGCGGCGAGCGTGGTGAGGAACGACGGGCCCGACAGCAGCGGGTGGATCACGTAGTCCTTGAGCACCTGCTTGCGGATCTTGCGGCCCACGGCCCTGGCCCGCGCGCGGAACTCCGGGCTCCTGCGGCGGTCCTTGCGCAGGTTCTTGCCGAGCTCCAGGTCGTACGCCGCGATGCCGTACTCGAAGAAGCAGGCGTTGATGAAGTTCCACAGCGGCTGGCCGAGGTGGAACGGGTGCCACTTCTGGTCCTCGTCGACGCGCATGATGCCGTAGCCGAGGTCGTTGTCCTTGCCGATCACGTTGGTGTACGTGTGGTGCAGCTCGTTGTGGGAGTGCTTCCACTGGTCGGACGGCGAGACGTGGTCCCACTCCCAGGTGGTGGAGTGGATCTTCGGGTCCCGCATCCAGTCCCACTGGCCGTGCAGGACGTTGTGGCCGATCTCCATGTTGTCCATGATCTTCGCCACCGACAGGCCGACGGTGCCCAGCACCCACGCGGGCGGGAAGATCGAGAACAGCAGCACGCCCCTGCTGGCCAGTTCGAGCTTGCGCTGCGTCGAGATGACCTTGCGGATGTAGGCGGCGTCCTTCTCGCCGCGGTCGGCGATCACCTCGTCGCGGATCGCGTCCAGCTCGCGGCCGAGCTCCTCGATCTGCTCCGCGGTCAGGTGGGCGGTGGGGTCGATGGCGGTCAAGGTGCGTCTACCGTTCGATGTCGCAGGGGCCCGCCGCGGCGGACACGCAGGTCTGGATGAGGACGCCCGGCTCGGCCTCGGTGATCTCGCCGGTGCGCAGGTCGCGGACGGCGCCCGCCTTGAGCGGCGTGACGCAGCCGAAGCAGATGCCCATGCGGCACCCGGAGGGCATGAGCACACCGGCCTCCTCGCCGATGTCCAGCAACGGCGTGGTGCCGTCCGCCTCGACGGTCCTGCCGGTGGTGCTGAACGTGACCTCGCCACCGCCACCGTTGCCGCCGCCGTCGCGGGCGAGGGCGATGCGGGGGCGGAAGCGTTCGGTGTGCAGGCGCTCCCGGACGCCCTGCTCGCTCCAGTGCCGCTCCGCGGCGTCGAGCAGGCCCGCGGGCCCGCAGGCCCAGGTCTCGCGCTCGGCCCAGTCGGGCACGAGCTTACCGAGACGGGCGATGTCGAGTGTGCCGTCCGTGGCGGTGTGCACCTCGGTGAGGCGCAGCTTCCCGTCCGCGACCAGGCCGTGCAGTTCGTCGCGGAAGATCACGTCCTGCGGCCGCGGCGCGCAGTGGACCATGACGACGTCGTCCAGCTCGATGTCGCGGAGCATGCCCATCACGGGCGTGATGCCGCTGCCGGCCGTCAGGTAGAGCACCTTGGCGGGCCTGGTGGGCGGCAGGACGAAGTCACCGGTCGGCTGGTCGAGCTGGACCAGCGTGCCCGGGGTCACCCCGCGGACCAGGTGGTTGCTGACCTTGCCGTCCGGGATCGCCTTCACGGTGATCGTGATGCGGCCGTCCCGGCGGTTCGTCGGTGAGGTGACGGAGTAGGCGCGCCACAGGCGCCTCCCGTCGACGTCGACCCCGATCCGCACGTACTGACCGGCCGTGTGGCCGCGCCAGCCCCGTCCCGGCCTGATCACGACGGTCGCGGCGTCACCCGTCTCGGGGTGCACGGCCTCGACGCGCCCCCGCAGGTCGGCGCCCGCCCGCAGCGGGCTGACCAGGTCGAGGTAGTCCGACGGCAGCAGCGGCGTCGTGACCATCTCCAGCAGTTTCCAGGCCCTGCTGCGGAGGGCTGCACTCGTCATGACTCCAGCTTGCTGCGCCTGAGGGCGTAAAGTCCTGACCGCAGGACGTAAATCTGGTCGGTAGAATTGTTCGTAGGGAACAAGAACGTGAGCCATGCCATCCGGAGGGCCAGCGAGCTGGTCCTGGACGGGACGACGGTCGCCGCGCTCCGGGCCGCGCTGACGGCCACCGCCGACGAGGTCGTCCAGGCGATCATCGACGAGGTCCCTCCGTACGCCAACGCCCTCTCGGGCCGCATGGGCGGCACCATCCGCCGGGCCGTCCGCACCGCCCTGGGGCACTACCTGGACCTCGCGAGCGGGAGCGCCACGGGCGGCGACGCCGGTGACGCGGCCTACGAGCTGGGCCGCGGCGAGGTGCGCGACGGCCGTTCGATGGACGCCCTGCTCAGCGCCTACCGCGTCGGCGCCCGGGTGGCCTGGCGGTGCCTGGCGGCGGGTGCCGTACCCGCGGGTCTGCCCGCCGCAGAGGTCGCCAAGTTCGCCGAACTGACCTTCGCCTACATCGACGAGCTCTCCGCCGCGAGCGCCGCGGGCCATGCCGACGAACTGGCCGCCCGGGGCCGGGCCCAGGAGCGCCACCTGGAACACCTGGCCCGCGACCTCCTCGCCGGCGCGAGCCCGGACGTGCTGCTGGCCGCCGTCCAACGGGCCGGGTGGCAGCCTCCGGGTTCGCTGACCGCGGTCCTGCTGCCCGCCGCTCAGGCCCGGCCCGCCTACCGCACGCTCGACCCGGGCACCCTCGTCCTCGACGATCTGCCCGACGCCACCGGTGTGCTGCTCGTCCCCGATGCCGACCGGTCGCACCTCCTGCGGCAGTTGGCCGACCGCACCGCCGTGGTCGGCCCGGCCCGGCCCTGGATCCGTGCGTCCGCCTCGTACGCACGAGCCGTCCGCGCGCGCTCCCTCTCCGCCGACATCCGCGACACCGAGGACCACCTGCCCGAGCTGGTGCTGAGCGCCGACGCGGACGCGTTCGCCGACCTGCGTGCCCGGGCCCTCGCGCCGTTGCGGCCCTTGCCCGCCGCGACCGCACGGCGGTTGGAGGAGACGCTGCGGGCGTGGCTGCTGCACCAGGGCAGGCGGGACGAGGTGGCGGCGGTGCTGTTCGTCCATCCTCAGACGGTCCGGTACCGGATGTCGCAGCTGCGGGACCTGTTCCCGGATCTCGCGTCACCGGACCGGGTCCTCGAACTGACCCTGGCGTTGGGCCTGCGGGTCGGCTGACGCGCACTTCGACCACAACGGCACGCGGGAGAAAGGCGGTTGCGCGGCACGGGGAGTCCCGGTCGCGGGCCGTCCGGTCGGCGGCGGCCGGGAGCGGGCAGCGCGAGCCCGCCATCCGAGATCACATCTGCAGTCACTTGATCACTATCAGCGGGCATGTTCTCCTAGCGGAGGCCTTCCGGAACCACCCGGTACGGTCGCCGTGTTCTTTCTTTGGGGGAGGGGGAGCCGATGAGGCATGCCAAAAACGGGGCGGACGTCGACGAGGTCCGGCACCTGCACACGCTCGGTCCTAGCGGCACCAATCTGCAAGCAGCGTCCCACGAGTGGCTGCGCCGCCGGGGAGTCCGGGGGACGGTGGAGCTGCACTCGTCCATCGAGTCCGCGCTCGACGCCGTACCGGACGACGGACGGCACGCGCTGGTCGCCTGCGCGGTCTACCCGGCGCTGCACACCTTGGTGTTCGGGAACCTGCACCGCCTGCACATGGTCGACAGCTTCATCATGCCGACGCACAACATGGTGCTCGCCACCAACGGGGTCGACGTGCCCGCCACCGTCGCCTCGCACCCGGCGCCGACGGGTCTCGTGCCCGACGGCACGGAGATCCGGGAGGTCCTGAGCAACTCCCGGGCGGCCATCGAGTGCGCCGAGGGCCGCGTCGAGGGCTGCATCACCACCATCGTCGCGGCTGAGGACCAAGGGCTGCGCGTGGTACGGGACTTCGGCCCCGTACCCATGGTGTTCACGGTCCATCAGGTGCTGGCGGTCGGCGCCGGGGACGAGCGGCGGATCCCGGTGGGAGCGGCCCTGTGACCACCGCGACCGCACCCGTCCCCGCGAACCTGCTCGCCGACGCCGACGAACTGGCCGGCTCCCTCATCCCGGAGGTCGACCGCTTCCGGGCGCGTCAGGCGGACGACGGCACCGTCCCCGACGCGACCGCGCAGGACCGCGCGCTGCTCGGCCGCATCCGCGACGAGGCGTGCGCCTGGTACGCGCGGCGCGGACAGGACGACCAGGCGGCCGCGCTGGCCGCCGACGTCGACGGCTGGCTCGCGGCCGGCCTCGACACCAAGCCGCACTTCGCCCGCTCGCGGGACGCCCTGCGGGTGCCCGAGGACGGTTCGGCCGTCTTCTTCCTCGCACCGCTGCAGAGCACCAACAGCGCGCCGCCCGTGGGCAAGCGACTGGACTGCTTCTTCGCGCTGCGCAAGGAGCCCGCCGCGCTGCCGGAGCTGGCCGGGTCGTACCCGCACCCCAAGAACAACTGTCAGTCGCTCGTCCTGATCACCGGCAGCGCGGGCTTCCGGCAGGGCAACTGCCTGGTGTTCTTCCCGGAGAACGTGGCCGCTCACGACAAGATCACCGAGCAGCCGTACGCCATGTTCTTCTACAACAAGATGCGGAAGATCCACGAGACCTACGCGCTGCGCGGCGCGGAGGCCGTCCTGACCCCGGAGTCCCTGCCCCGGGCGTCCACGGGCCTGGACGCCGACGTGTGCTTCGAGGCCCGCGCCATCTGGGGCTACCTGCACGACTCGATGCACTACCAGGGCCTCTGGCCGTTCGACCAGCACATCTCGCTGAAGATGAACTGGTTCGTCGGCCTGCTGGAGGAGATCAAGGTCGACGCCAAGACCGTGCTGGCCTGCGCGGACAGCGGTGTCGTCCCGTTCGCGGCGGAACAGGTCGACATGATCCTGCTGGAGCGGGTCTTCCGCTACCCGCAGGCGGACGACGCCACCCGCAACTTCGACTCCGGCACCGGGGTGTTCATCTACTCCTGGCTGCGCGAGCACGGTGCGCTGGCCGGCTCCCCGGACGACGGCGGACTGCTGCACTTCGACCGGACCAAGGCCCTCGACGCGCTGCGGGAATTCGTCGCCACGGTCGAGGAGTTGGAGGCCGCCGTCACGACCGACGACGAGTACCGCTCGGCGGCCAAGGAGCTGGTCCGCAGGTACCTTCCCGAGCCCGAGCCCGAGCCCGTGGCCGTGGCCGTGGCCGTGGCCGCTGGTGCTGGTGCTGGTGCTGGTGCTGGTGCCGGTGCGGGTACCGGTGCCGGTGGGGCACGGCAGCGGTACGCCTTCACCGAGGACCAGCGGGTCCTGCTGCGCGCCAAGCAGGGGCTGGACCGGATGCCTGCCTTGGAGTTCGAGCGGGCGGAATGGTGACGGGCGCGCCCCTGCGCCCCCGCCGGGGCGGACACCTCGTGGTGCCCGCCCTCTCGGCACTGATGATCGCCCTGCTGGCCGCCGGCTGGCTGCTCGCCGGGCGGCTGGTCGACGGCGTTCCCCCACTGGCGGTGGCGGCCGGGCGGACGGCGGCCAGCTTCGTGGTCATCACCGTCATCGCCCTGCTGTACCCGCGGTCGCGGTCCGACGTCCGGGCCGCGACCGCCCGCCGCGGAACCGTCGTGCTCCTGGCCTTCCTCGGCTTCTTCGCGTACTACTCCGGAACGCTGCTCGGGACCGGCTTCATCGGAGCCTCCCGGGTCGGCCTGATCGTCTCCCTGCTGCCCTGCATCACCTTCGTGATCGGGGTCGCCGCCTTCCGCGAGCCCTCCTCGCCGCGCAAGGTGCTGGGCACGGTGCTGGCCGTCGTCGCGGCCTGCGGGTACGCCCTCGCCGACGGCTCCGCGGCCGGCGGCGCCGGCTCAGGGGCCGGCGGCGGCGCCCTCGCGGGCGGGAGCCTGCTGGCGCTCGGCGGCACCTTCACGTACGCGGTCTACGGCTACGTCTACCGGCGGCGGATGGCGGACCTGACCCCGGTCGCGGCCCTGCCCGCCGTCACCGGGGCGGGCACGGTCATGCTGGGGCTGGCGGTCGCCCTGTTCGTCCCGCTCGGCGGCGTCTCCCCGGCCGACTGGGGCGGCATCGCGGTCCTCGGCGCGGTCCTCACCGCCCCGGTCTTCCTCATCTCGCACGAACTCATTCTGCGCAAGGGGCCGTTGTTCACCTCCGCGCTCGCGCTCGTGGTGCCGTTCCTGGTGCGCCTGGGGGAGTGGGCCCTGGGCCGGGAGGCCGCGCCCGGACCGCTCGTGATCCTGCTGCTCCTGCTGTGCGGGGGCGGCGTGTGGCTCACCATCGGCGGTGCCCGCCCTGTCGGGCGCGCCGCGGCCGAGGCGGTCGAGGTGGACCCTGCGGCCGAGGTGGCCCCCGCAGCCGCCGCGGCCCCGGACGGGACGCACACCGGGCAGGCGGCCGAAGTGCCCGCCCGGCAGGGGACATCGTGACGGCGAAGGACCCCGTGACGGCAGAACACCTCGTGACCGCAAAGGACCCCGTGATGACAGCGGACAGCCCCAGGCCCACCCTCGTACTGGTCTACCAGCGCACCTCGCTCCCCTGGGTCTTCGAGAGCGCCGAACGGGCCGGGATCGACCTCGTGCTGGTGCCCCGGCCCGACGAAGCGGTGTCCGGGGACCGGTTGCCGCCGGCCGTGGTCGACGTCCTGCGGCTGGACGTCGAGGGCGACCCGGCCGGCGCACTGGACGCCCTGCGGCGACGGCACGAGGCGAACGCCTTCCAGGGCGTCGTCACCCTCTACGACCCCGCCGTGCCGTTCGTCGCCGAAGCCGCCGAGCTGCTCGGACTCCCCGGAATCGGCCGCGACGCGGCGCTCGGCGCGCAGGACAAGCGCATCATGAGGGAGCGTCTGGCCGCGGCCGGCCTCAACGTGCCGGGCTTCGTCCGGCTGGACGACCCGGCCGACTGGGAGAAGGCGGCGCGCCTGGCCTTCCCCGTCGTGGTGAAGCCCGCCCACGGCTTCTCCAGCCTCGGCGTCACCAAGGCGGAGACCCCGCAGAGCCTCAAGAGCGTCGTGGACGAGGTGTGGCAGACCTCCGCGAACAAGCTCGGCCGCACGGACGGCCTGGTGGTCGAGGAGTACCTGGACGGCCCCGAGTTCGCCGTCGAGTCCCTCGCCCACGGCGGGGACGTGCGGGTCCTGGCCATCGGCTACAAGGGCGACCCCCAGGGGCCGCACTTCGAGGAGGGCGTCTACCGGGCACCGGCCACCCTGCCCGACGCCGTGCAGGAGTCCGTCCGGCGCGAGGTGGTCGCCGCGCACCGGGCCCTCGGCATCACCGACGGGCCCACCCACACGGAACTGCGCCTGCGTGGCGGCGAGACGCCGTACCTGCTGGAGATGGGAGCCCGGATCGGGGGCTCCGGGGTGTCCCACTACATCGCCTCCGGGGTGACCGGCATCGACTTCGCCGCCCAGGCACTGCGGATCGCCGCCGGCACCGCCACCGAACCCCTGGGCTCCGGCCCGTCGCCGATACCCGTGGCGGCCGCGGCCAACTACATCGTCCCCTGCGGCGGTTCCGGACGGATCACCGCGATCCACGGCCTGGCCGAACTGCGCGACGACCCGAGGGTCGACCACGTCGTGCAGATGCTCTTCCCCGGGGACGTCGTGCGGCCCTACCCGGATTTCACCGGCTACCCGGCGTTCGTGCTGTCCCGCCACGCGGACACCGCCGAGGCCGAGGAGTTCCACCGGTTCCTGGAGCAGTCCATCCGCATCGACTACACCGATGACACCGATGACATCGACGACACCGACCACGAGGGGCAGGCGTGACCACCGTTCCGTTCGACGACCGCGACGGCGTGATCTGGCTGGACGGGGCGTTCGTGCCGTGGCGCGACGCCCAGCTGCACGTCCTCTCCCACGGCCTGCACTACGGCGGCGGCATCTTCGAGGGCATCCGCGTGTACGACGGCCGGCCGTTCAAGTCCGCCGAGCACTTCGAGCGCCTCCACACCTCGGCGGGGGAGCTGAACTTCCGTATCCCCTTCAGCCCTGCGGAACTCGACGCCGCCATGCAGGAGACCATCCGGCACCAGGGGATCGTCGACGGGTACGTCAGGCCGGTGGCCTGGCGGGGCAGCGAGCAGATCAGCGTGTCCGGGGCGGGGACGTCCGTCCACGTCGCGATCGCCGCGTGGGAGTGGCCGCACGTGTTCTCCGGCGACGCGCAGAGCCGCGGCATCCGGCTGCGCACGTCCCGATGGCGGCGGCCGTCCCCCGACACCGCGCCGGTACGGGCGAAAGCGGCGTCGTTGTACAACATCTGCACCCTCGCCCGCGACGAGGCGGAGGCGGCCGGATGCGACGACGCCCTGCTCCTGGACCACCGCGGGTACCTGGCGGAGGCCACCGGAGCCAACCTCTTCCTGGTGATCGACGGGGCCCTGCACACGCCGACCGCGGACACCTTCCTCGACGGCATCACCCGGCAGACCGTCCTGGCCCTCGCCCGGGAGCTGGGGATCCCCGTCCACGAGAGGCACATCCAGCCCGAGGAACTGCCGGGCGCCGACGAAGTCTTCCTCACCGGCACGGCCTACGAGGTGCAGCCGGTGTCCGGCGTGGACGGCCACTCCTTCGAGGTCGGCAGCATCACCACGACCCTGTCCAAGGCGTACGCCGGGCTGACCCGCCCGGGCGCGGGGTGACGGGGTGACGGTTCGGCGAGCGGCTGACCGGGAACAGGCGACGGCGAACAGATGACAGCGAACAGATAACAGCGAACAGACTTCGAAATCTGTTCGCTGTTATCTGTCATC
This sequence comes from Kitasatospora sp. NPDC059827, assembly GCF_042731675.1. Classification (NCBI taxonomy): domain Bacteria; kingdom Bacillati; phylum Actinomycetota; class Actinomycetes; order Kitasatosporales; family Streptomycetaceae; genus Kitasatospora; species Kitasatospora sp. NPDC059827. The sequence goes on from NZ_JBHWIV010000001.1 coordinate 235,259, forward strand.
TGTTTTCTGTCACTTGTCAGCTGTCACGGGTCGGCTCCCGGCGGTCACTCGCCCGAGGCCTGGTGCCGCCGCATCGCCCGTAGCCCGCCGTAGACGGCCGCGGCCGTCCAGAGCGCCATGATCAGCAGTCCGGTCCAGTGTCCGTAGTGGATGCCGGGTTCGGTCCGGGTGCGCATCGCGTACAGGCCGCCCCGGTCGGGCAGGAACTGTCCGACCTCGCGGACGCCGGGGATCGCGCCCAGCCAGGTGGTGCCGAGGAACACCATCGGGGTGATCAGGCCAAGTGCCGCGCTGAAGTTGCCCAGCATCGCGGTCAGTCCGAGGCAGAGCAGCACCATCAGCGGGTGGTAGAGCACCCCCGCCACGAAGCTGCGGGTCAGGCCCGGGGTCGACAGGTCCAGGTCTGCGGTGGCGCGGACGGCGAGGAAGCAACTCGTCGTCGAGACCAGGCCGAGCAGCAGGCCCAGCCCGGCGCCGAGCGCGAGCTTGGCGCCGTACAGCCGGCCGCGTCGGGGCACCGCCGTGAGCGAGGTGCCGAGCATCCGGGTGTTGAACTCCTGCCCGATCAGCAGGATTCCGAGGCAGGCCACGGCGACGTGGCCGAACAGCAGCCCGAAGTAGATCATGTCGGCCGGGTCCTTGCCGGAGCCCGGCGCCGGGGGGCCCTCGCTGGCGCCGACGGCCGCGGTGATGCCGACGGTCAGTGCCAGGGCGGTGAGCGGTGCCGCCCACTGCGAGGGCAGGGTGGTGAACTTGATGCGTTCGGCCTGTAGGGCGTTGCCGAAGGCCATCGCCGTCTCTCTTTCGTCCAGGGGTACTCGGGCCGGTGCCGGTTCTGCGGCCGGTGCCCGGTTTCGCGGCCGGTGCCCGGTTCAGCGGCCGGTGCGTTGCAGGGACCGCAGTCCGCCGTACGCCGCCAGGGCTGTCCAGAGGGCCATGATGAGCAGCCCGGTCCAGTGCCCGTACCCGGTCTGTGGGTCGTCGGCGTAGCGCAGCGCGTACTGGCCGGCCCGGTCGGGCAGGAACTGGACGACGTTCCGTACCCCTGGCACCCCGGAGAGCAGGGGTGAGAGCAGGAAGACGGTCGGGGTCAGCAGGCCCAAGGCGGCCGTGAGGTTGCCGAGTTGGGCGGTCACCCCGAGGCAGAGCACCACCAGCAGCGCCGGGTAGAGCACTCCGGCCGTGGCCGCGCGGGCGAAGCCCGGTCCGTGCCACTCGGCGGGGACGGTGGCCGCGTACCCGGCGAAGGCGCCCGCGGTGCCGACCGCGCCCACGCCGAGGCCGACCAGGGCGCCCAACGCCAGCTTGGCGCCGTACAGTCGGCCGCGTCTCGGGACGGCGGCGAGCGAGACGTCGAGCATCCGGGTGTTGAACTCCTGCCCGATCAGCAGGACTCCGAAGGAGACCAGCGCGGCCTGGCCGAAGTTGAGCCCGTAGAAGATGCCGACGCCCGGGTCGTCGGTGATGTTGTGGTCGGCGTCGCCGAGCGCCGCGCCGACGGCCGTGGTGACACCGGCGATGAGCAGGACGGCGATCAGCGGCGGGAGCCAGAGCGAGCGGAGGGTGGTGAGCTTGATCCGCTCGGCGCGCAGGGCGGTGAGGTTCATGCGGCGGCCTCGGCGCGGTACTCGACGCTGTCGGCGGTCATCCGCATGAACGCCTCCTCCAGGGAGTCCTGTTGGACCGCGATCTCGTACAGCACCACGCCGTTGGCGGCGGCGAGCGCGGCGATCCGCTCGGGCTCGGCGCCGGTCACCTCCCAGGCCCCGTCGGCGACTTCGGTCGCGTCGAGGCCGTGGTCGCCGGTGCCGAGCAGGGCGGCCAGTTTGGTCGGGTCGACGGCCCGCACCCGGATCCGGGGCCGGCCGTGCCGGTCGATGAACTCGGCGGTGGCGGCGTCCGCGAGCAGCCGGCCGCGCCCGATCACCACCAAGTGGTCGGCGGTGAGCGCCATTTCGGTCATCAGGTGGGAGGAGACCAGCACCGCCCGGCCCTCGGCGGCCAGATCGCGCAGCAGGGTGCGGATCCAGCGGATGCCCTCCGGGTCCAGGCCGTTGACCGGCTCGTCCAGCAGCAGCACCGGCGGGTCGCCGAGCAGCGCGGCGGCCACCCCGAGGCGCTGGCGCATGCCGAGCGAGAAGCCCCGGATCCTCCGCCGCGCGGCCTCGGCCAGCCCGACCTGGGCGAGCACTTCGCCGACCCGTCGCTCCGGCAGGCCGTTGCTCGCGGCGAGCCAGCGCAGGTGGCCCTGCGCCGTGCGGCCGCCGTGCAGCGCCTGGGCGTCCAGCAGTGCGCCCACCTGCCGCAGTGGCTGGGCGAGTTCGGCGTACGGGTGGCCGCCGACCAGGGCGCGCCCGGCGGTGGGGCGGTCCAGGCCGAGGATCAGCCGCATGGTGGTGCTCTTCCCGGCGCCGTTCGGGCCGAGGAAGCCGGTCACCACCCCGGGCCGGACCTCGAAGGACAACTCGTCGACGACCCGTCGGCCGTCGTACTCCTTGGTCAGGCCCTGGATCTCGATCACGGCCGCCTCCCTCCTCGCAGGTGCTCACCGTCGCTTCCCGGACGGTGGTCCCATTCGACCGGAGAGGGTGGGCCGGGCGGATCCCGCCGCAGCGGGGATCCGCCTCCCTCCCGGGAGGGAGGGGCGCGGCGGCCCCGCGGGGGAGCCGGGGTGGTCGCCGGGCTGGCAGGATGGCCGGATGCCACGAACGACCGCGTCCCGGTTCAGGGACGGAACGACCGCGATCCTCGCCCCGCTGGTGGCCGGCGTCACGTACGCCCGGCTCTTGCACCTGCTGGTCGGGTGGATCTTCGCGGGCGTCGTCCTGCTGGTCTATCCGGGGACCTACCACAGGAGCCTCGGCACGATCGTGCTGCAGGCCACCGCGACGGACGTGGTGCTGCTGGCGCTGGTCGCGCTCGTCCCGGCGGCGCGGCGGGCCGAGGGCGTGCAGGCCCGGCTGCTGCTGGTGCCCGACCGCGAGGAGGACATCGGGGTCGAGCCCTCCGGCAGCTGGGCCGACCGGCGGCGGATGGCCGCCTGGCTGGTCGGCCGGGTGGCGCTCGGCTCGGCGATCGGCTTCGTGACGGTCTTCGGGCTCACCGGTGCGTACGGCCTGCTGGCCGGTCCGGACGCCGCCCGGTACCTGCTGTCCGCGCCGTTGGTGGTGCTCGGCTACGGCTGGCTGGTGATCGGCGCCGGCCGCCTCCAACTGGCCATGGCCGAAAGGCTGTTGGGGCCGTCCCCGGCGGAGCGGCTGGCCGAGGCCGAACTGCGGGCCGAGCGGCTGCTGGAGCGCAACCGGCTGGCCCGCGAGCTGCACGACTCCATCGGCCACGCCCTGACGGTGACGGTCCTCCAGGCGGGTGCGGCGCGCGAGGTGGGGGACCCGGCCTTCGTCGCCAAGGCGCTCGAAGTCATCGAGGAGACCGGGCGGCGGGCGATGGAGGACCTCGAACGCACCCTGGTGCTGCTGCGCGAGACGCCGGCGGGGGGCGGTACGGCGGGCCGCGGTACGGCGGGGAGCGGCGTGGCCGGGAGTGGGACGGCCGGGCACGGGACGGCCACCGAGCAGCCGGGCATCGACCAGCTGTCCGCGCTGTTCGACACCGCCCGCGCGGCGGGCAGTCCGGTCGACGCGCGGATCGACGTGCCGCCCGGCGTGCTGCCCGGGGTGCTCTCGCGCGAGTCCTACCGGATCGTCCAGGAGGGCGTCACCAACGCACTCAAGTACGCACCCGGCGAGCCCGTCGGCGTCCGGATCGCCGTCCGGGACGGGCGGTTGGAGCTGCGCTGCGCCAACCGGCTGGCGGCGCCGGGCCGGGGCGGCCCCGGCCGGGTCGGCTCGCGCAAGGGCGGCAAGGGGCTGCGCGGCATCCGGGAGCGGGCCACCCTGCTCGGCGGGGAGGCCACGGTCGGGGCGGGCGGCGAGGGGGGAGCGGAATGGGTGCTCGACGTCCGACTGCCCCTACGCTTGGGCGCGTGACGAACGATCTTGCGGGCGGAGGCGTCGGTGCCGGTGCGACTGCCGGTTCCGGTACTGGTGCGGCTGCCGGGGCGGCGGGGATGACCGACGTCCTGCTCGCCGACGACGAGGAACTGGTCCGGGCCGGGCTGCGGGCGGTCCTGGAGGCCCAGGGCGACCTGCGGGTCGTCGGGGAGGCGGGCGACGGCGCGGAGGCGGTGGTCCTGGCCCGGGCGCTGCGCCCGCGGGTGGTGCTGATGGACGTCCGGATGCCCGTCATGGACGGCCTGGCGGCCACCCGCGAACTGCTGCGCCCCGGCCGGCCGGGGGAGTTGCCGCCGCGGATCCTGGTCGTCACCACCTTCGAGAACGACGACTACGTCTACCAGGCGCTGCGCGCGGGCGCGGACGGCTTCCTGCTCAAGCGCAGCCGCCCGGCCGAGATCGTCCACGCGGTACGGTTGGCGGCGGCCGGCGAGTCGCTGCTCTTCCCGGCCGCGATCCGGCGACTGGCCGCCGGGCACGGCAACCCCGCCGCCCGCGCCGCCATGGACCGCGCGGCGCTGACCGGGCGCGAGGCCGAGGTGCTGCGGATGATGGCGCGCGGACTCAGCAACGGGGAGATCGCCGAGCAACTGGTGCTCGGGGTGCAGACGGTGAAGACACACGTCAGCAGCGTGCTGGCGAAGCTCGGCGCGCGGGACCGTACCCAGGCGGTGATCGCCGCGTACGAGTCGGGGTTCGTCGAGCCGTCGGAGTAGCGCCGCCCGGCGAGGCGGCGCCCGGGCGGGTCGGGGTGGTCCCGCGACGGGGCAGGGTCGGGTCAGGCCGGGTAGGCGTGGGTCTGGGTGGCCTTGACCGAGGCCCAGACCGGTGTCCCCGGTGCCAGCCCCAGTTCGGCGACGGCGGCCGGGGTGAGGTCGGCGGCCATCGGCAGGGCGCCGGAGAGTTCGGCGCGCACCTGGTCGCCGTGCAGGTCCAGGCCGGTGACCTCGGCCTGCCACAGGTTGCGGGCGCTGGACTGCGGCCGCTCCCGGTAGAGGGTGACGGCGGAGGGCGCGAAGGCCACGAACGCCGGTCCGGACAGCTCCTCGGCGCTGGTCAGGACGGTGCCGTCCGGGAGGGTGACCGAGGTGCCCTCGGCCCGTCCCTGGTACAGGTTGAGGCCGACCAGGCGGGCGATGTAGTCGGTGCGCGGCCGCCGGGCGACCTCCGCCGGGCTGCCGGACTGCACCTCGCGGCCGTCCTCGATCACCACCAGCCGGTCGGCCAGCACCATCGCGTCCAGCGGGTCGTGCGTCACCAGTACCGCCACGGCCTCGAACTCGGCCAGGTGGCGGCGCAGTTGGGACCGTACGTCGAGCCGGGTGCGGGCGTCCAGGGCGGCCAGCGGCTCGTCCAGCAGCAGCAGTCGGGGGCGGACGGCCAGGGCCCGGGCCAGCGCCACCCGCTGGGCCTGGCCGCCGGAGAGCCGGCCGGGGCGCACCGAGGCGTGGTCCGCCAGGCCCATCCGCTCCAGCCAGGCCGCCGCCTCGGCCCTGGCCTCGCGCTTGGGGCGGCCCTGGCAGCGCGGACCGAAGGCGACGTTGTCGAGCGCGCTCAGGTGCGGGAACAGCAGGTAGTCCTGGAACACCACGCCGACCGGCCGTTGCTCGGCGGGGGTGTGCAGGCGCCGGGCCGGTTCCTCCAGGACGTGGCCGTCCAGGCGCAGGTGGCCGCCGGTGAGCGGGAGCAGGCCGGCGAGGGCGCGCAGCGCGGTCGACTTGCCGGCGCCGTTCGGGCCGAGCAGGGCGATCACCTCGCCGGGGGCGGCGGTGAGCGCCAGGTCGAGGGCGAACGCGGCACGGTCGACCCGCAGGTGGGCGTCGAGGGCGGCGGACGGGGCTCCGGCACCCGGTGCGGGAGCGGGTGCGGGTGCGGGGGCGGGGGGCGGTGCGGGGGTCATCGGTGCGGCCGTCCTGTCGGCGTCCTGGGAGTGCGGGCGGGTGCGGGTGCGAGGGCGGGTGCGAGGGCGTCCGTCCGGGCCCGGGACGGTGGGGCCGGGGTCACGGGGTCGACATCCAGCGGTCGCGCAGGCCCACCAGGACGGCGACGGAGACCACCAGCAGCACCAGCGACAGCGCGATCGCCGCCTCCGGGTCGGACTCCATGGCCAGGTAGACGGCCAGCGGCATGGTCTGGGTGCGGCCCGGGAAGTTGCCCGCGAAGGTGATCGTCGCACCGAACTCGCCGAGCGCCCGGGCCCAGGCCAGGACGGCTCCGGCGGCGATCCCCGGGGCGATCATCGGCAGGGTGATCCGGCGGAACGCGGTCAGCCGGGAGGCGCCCAGGGTCGCGGCGGCCTCCTCGAAGCGGGGATCGGCCGCCCGCAGCGCGCCCTCCACGCTGATCACCAGGAAGGGCATCGCCACGAAGGCCTCGGCGATCACCACCCCGGTGGTGGTGAAGGGCAGGGTGATGCCGAACGCCGAATCCAGCCAGGAGCCGACGATCCCGCGCCGCCCGAGCACCAGCAGCAGCGCCACACCGCCCACCACCGGCGGCAGCACAAGCGGCAGGGTGACCAGCGCCCGGATCACCCGTCGGCCGGGCAGCTCGGTGCGCGCGAGCAGCCAGGCCAGCGGGACGCCGAGGACCAGCGACACCGCCGTGGCGGCCGTCGCGCAGATCAGCGAGAGCCGCAGGGCGTCCCAGACGGCGGCGCTGGTCAACTGCTCGGACAGGCCGCTCCACGGCGCCCGGACGAGCAGCCCGACCAGCGGGAGGATCAGGAACGCCAGGCCGAGCAGCGCCGGGAGCAGCAGCGCGACCGGGACGCGCTGTGCGCCCGGGCGGCGCGGGCCCCGGCGGCGGCCCGGCAGGGCGCTCGCGGGGCCTGCGGGTGCCGGTGCCGGGGCCGGTGCCTGCGTCGGTGTCGGGGCCGTGTCGTCCCGGGTGGTGCCGGTGTTGGTGCTGGAGTCCCGGTTCCGGTCCCGGTCCCGGTCGCTGCCGGTGGTGCGGTCCGTCACGGCGCCTGGAAGCCCGCCGCGGTCAGCACCTGCTTGGCCTCGGGCGACTGGACGTAGGCGACGAAGGCGGCCGCGCCGTCCTTGTTCGGCGCCTTGGCGAGCGCGGCGATCGGGTAGTCGTTCACGGCCTTGGCGGCCTCGGGGAAGTCCACGCCGTCGATCTTCGCAGCATCGGCCTGCACATCGGTCTTGTACACCAGCGAGGCGTCGACCTCGCCGAGCTCGACCTTGGTGAGCGCGCCCTTGACGTCCTGCTCCAGGGTGACCGGGGTGAGGTCGACGCCGGCCGCCTTCAGCGCGGTGAGGGCGGCGGCGCCACAGGGCACCTCCTTCGCGCAGAGCGCGACCTTTACGCCGGAGCCGGTGAGGTCCTTGAGGCCCGTGAGGTGCTTGGGATTGCCCTTGGGCACGGCGATGGCGAGGGTGTTCTTGACGAAGGTCGTCGGCTGGCCGCTCGCGCCGCCCGCGTCGGTGACCGTCTTCATGGTGGCCGGGCTGGCCGCGGCGAAGACGTCCGCCGGCGCACCGGAGTTGATGCTGGTGGCGAGGGCGGAGCTGCCGCCGAAGTTGAAGGTGACCTTGGTGCCCGGGTTGGCGGCCTCGAACTTCTTGCCGAGCTCGGTGAAGGTCTCCTTGAGGGAGGCGGCGGCGAACACGGTGACGGCGCCCTTGGCCTTCGGGGCGGTGGCGCCGTCGGTGCCCGCCGCGCCGGTGGCGCCGGTGCCGGCGGTGGTCGCGGCCGAGGAGGCGGAGCCGGAGGACTTGCCGCCGTCACTGCCGCAGGCGGTGGCCCCGAGGCCGAGGACGAGGGCCGCGGCGGCGGCGACGGCGAGTCTGCGGGTGGGGGTGGTGCGGGTGCTCATCGGTGCTTCCCCTCCAGGGTTCGCGCCGGAAGGGGCGCGGAGGTGTGGTCGCAGGTGCGGCCATTACGGCGATCATAGTGCCGCAGTTGCGAGCGATAAATCCTCTGTCACATCGCACAGCGGAAGTGGGGTGACGGTCTCGGGGCTGCTGTGCGAAGGCTCAAACGTGCACGGACGGTTCGGCTCGGGAGGGAGGCCGGTTCGGCTCGGAAGGGAGGGCCGGTTCGGTGCGCGGCGCGGGCGCGCGGCTGTCGTACGGCGGTTGTGCGGCCGTTGTACGGCGCCTGGTGGAAAACCCTTCGCATCCGGGCCGGTGGAGCGGTCAGAGTGGGCGGCAGCCCGCAGGCGCGGCCGACCGTCGGCCGCCCGGGCCCGAAGGTCGATCCGAACGGATCCACGGGGAGGAGTCCGCCCATGTCCACGCTGCGCGTCACCGCCGAGAAGCTGGTCATCCTGGAGCACCCGAACGCCGACGCACTGGAGTTGGCCCAGGTCGGCCTCTACCGCGCCGTGGTGGCCAAGGGCTCCTACCGGACCGGCGACCATGCCGTCTACATCCCCGAACAGGCCGTCCTGCCGGAGGAGTTGGTCGAGGAGCTGGGGCTGACCGGCAAGCTGGCGGGCGGGGCGGCGAACCGGGTGAGGGCGGTACGACTGCGCGGGGAGCTGTCCCAGGGCATCGTCTGCCGGCCCGGCGCGCTGGCCGGCACCGATCTGGCCGGGGCGGCCGAGCGGGGCGAGGACTTCGCCGAACTGCTCGGGATCGTCAAGTGGCAGCCGCCGGTGCCGACTTCGATGAGCGGCGACGTCCTCAGCGCGCCCGACCTGCTGCCCTGGGTGGACATCGAGAACCTCAAGCGTCACCCCGACGTCTTCGAGCCCGGCGAGCCCGTGGTGCTGACCGAGAAGCTGCACGGCAGCTGCTGCCTGGTCACGTACACCGCCGCCACCGGCGAGGTGCACGTCTCGTCCAAGGGGATCGGGGCGCAGGGGCTGGCGCTCGTCGAGGACGAGCGCAACCTGTACTGGCGGGCGGTGCGCGCGTACGATCTCCCGGCGGTGGCGGCCCGGTTGGCCGAACGGGTGGGTGCCGAGCGGATCGGCATCTTCGGCGAGGTGTTCGGCGAGGGCGTGCAGGACCTGTCGTACGGCGTCTCCGCGCGCACCGAGCGCCCCGGGTACGCGGCCTTCGACGTGTCGGCCGTCGTGGACGGGCAGCTGACCTGGCTGTCGGCCGCCGAACTCCTGGACGGCGAAGTGCCGTTGGTGACCGAACTGTGGCGCGGGCCGTTCGACACCGCGACGGTGCTGGCCCATGCGCAGGGCAAGGAAGCCCACTCCGGGCGCGAACTCCACCTGCGCGAGGGCGTGGTGGTCCGGCCGGCGGTCGAGCGCTGGAGCCCGGTGCTCGGCGGGCGGGCGATCGCCAAGGTGGTCAGTGACGCCTACCTGACCCGCAAGGGCGGCACCGAGTACGAGTGAGCCGAGGCGACCGGGCGCGGACTCGGTCCCTCCGCACGGCTTCCTCGGCTGAATACCCGTCAGTAAGGTTGAAGGGTCACCGAGTGCGCGTCAGCGCCGAGGAAGTCCAGAAGGAGTGCCGATGGCCACCGCAGCCGCCGTACCCGGACCGGCCGGGAACCCCCTGGTCGGGTCGCTCTTCGACCTCACCCGCCGTCCGCTGCGTACCTACCTCGCGGCCCGGCGGGACCACGGCGACGTGGTGCGCATGGTGGCCGGGCCGCCCGGGCTGCGGGTCGAGTTCTACGGGGTGTTCTCGCCGGAGGGCGTCCACCAGGTGCTGGGCAGCGAGGCGGCGAACTTCCGCAAGGAGAACAGCTTCTACGACGAACTGCGGACCAGCGTCGGCAACGGGCTGCTGACCAGCCAGGACGAGGTCTACCAGCGCCAGCGCCGGCTCGTCCAGCCGCTGTTCACCCGGCGCCGGGTCGACGGCTACGCGCAGGCGCTCGCCGAGGAGGCGCAGGTGCTCGTCGAGCGCTGGCGGGCGGTGCCGGGCGGGGTGGTGGACGCGGCGGAGGAGATGTCGCGGTTCGCGCTGCGGGCCGTTGCCCGGATCCTCTTCGGCGCCGACGTGGAGGAGGCGGTGGAGGTGGTGAACCGCAGCTTCCCGGTGCTCGGTGAGTACGTCAAGGAGCGCGGCTTCGCGCCGGTCCGGTTCCCGCGCACCTGGCCGACGCCGGGCAACCGGCGCGGCCTGGAGGCGCAGCGGGCGCTCTACGAGGTCTGCGACCGGATCATCGCGGAGCGGGCCGCGCGCGGGGGCGGTGACGAGGAGGCGGACGACCTGCTGACCCTGCTCGGCCGGGCGCGCGGCGAGGACGGCGAGCGACTGGATCCGGCCGAACTCCGGGACCAGGTCCTGGTGTTCCTGCTCGCCGGGCACGAGACCACGGCCACCTCGCTGGCCTTCGCGCTGCACCTGCTGGCCAAGCATCCGGAGCAGCGCAAGCTCGCCCGGGAGGAGGCGCTGACCGTTCTGGCCGGGCGGGCGCCGACGGCGGCGGACCTGGAGCGGCTGCCGTACCTCACCCGGGTGATCAAGGAGGCGATGCGGCTCTACCCGGCGGCGGCGCTGATCGGGCGGCGGGCGGTCGAGGAGACGGTCATCGACGGGTACGTCATCCCGGCGGGGGCACAGGTCGTGGTCGCGCCGCTGGTCACCCAGCGGCACCCGGACCACTGGGTCGACCCCGAGCGCTTCGACCCGGACCGGTTCCTGCCGGAGGGGGAGAAGGCGCGGCACCGCTACGCGTGGTTCCCGTTCGGCGGCGGGCCGCGGGCCTGCATAGGGCAGCACTTCTCGATGCTGGAGTCGGTGCTGACCCTCGGGGTGCTGCTGCGGGACTTCGACCTGGACGTGGTGGACCGGCGGGTGGCGCTCGCACAGGGGATCACGCTCCGGGCGGCGAGCGCGATGCGGGTGCGGGTCACGGCGCAGGACTGACGGGGGCTGGGCCGGCGGCGCGGGACTGGTGGCGCTGGGCCGACGGGAACGGCCGACGGGTTTCAGAGTTCAACTTTCAGAAGACAGATAACAGATTTCAACATCTGTTATCTGTCTTCTGGCTTTTGTCTTTCGTTCGTCGTCAGCCGCCCGCCCGGGCGCCGCTGGACAGAGGACCGGGTCATTCGAACACAGCGCCCGCGCCACGCGTGCAGCTTTTCAGATCTTCGCCTGGCCGATTCCGGCCGCTCGATAGCGTCCCACGCACCCCAGGCCGGAAGCGCACATGCGATGGGCATATGCCCATGTGCCCGTCGGATGCAGTCCGCCCGGCCGGGGGTGCCCGGGGGCACCGCTTTCCGCCCCGGGCCCGACCGGTCGACCGGAGGTCCCATGGGCGCCCTCAACCAGTTCAGCTTCGGCTGGCTGACCCCTGTCCTCTCCTACGCGATGGCCTGCGCCGGCGCCGCCCTCGGGCTGCGCTGCACCCTGCGCGGCCTGGCCGCCACGGGCGCCGCCCGCCGGAACTGGCTGCTCACCGCGGCCGCCGCGATCGGCTCCGGGATCTGGACCATGCACTTCGTCGCCATGTTCGGCTTCGCCGTCGACGGCACCGAACTGCGCTACAGCGTGCCGCTCACGGTGCTGAGCCTGCTGGTCGCCGTACTGGTCACCGGCCTCGGCCTGACCGTGGTCTGCTACGGCCGGCACCGCGGCCTCGCCCTGCTGGGCGGGGGCTGCACCACCGGCGTCGGCGTCGCCGCGATGCACTACCTCGGCATGGCCGCCGTCCGGATGCACGGTGGGCTGCGCTACGACGGCGGGACGGTCGCCCTCTCCGTCCTGGTCGCGGTCGGTGCCGCCACCGCCGCGCTCTGGGCCGCCGTCACCGTCCGTAACGGGTACGCCGCGGCCGCCGCCTCGCTGGGCATGGGCCTCGCCGTCAGCTGCATGCACTACACGGGCATGGCCGCCGTCCACGTCCAGCTGGATCCCGCCCGGACCGGCCTGGGCGGGGTCAGCCCGATGGAGTTCGTCTTCCCGCTCGCCGTCGGCCTCGGCTCGTTCCTCTTCCTGGCCTCCGCCTTCGTCGCGCTCTCCCCGACCACCCAGGAGCGGGCCGGATACCCGGCGGCGGGGGAGCTGGCGATCGAGGAGTTCGCCGGGCCTGCCGCCGGGCCCGTAGCCGACCCGGGCGCCGTGCCCTCGGGGCCTGCGCCCCCGGGCCTCGCGCTCACGGGTCTGTACGGCCCCGCCGCGGACGGCTTCGACCCGTACGGCCGGGACCCGGACGGCTTCGACCAGGCCAGCCGGGATCCGTACGGCCGGGATCCGTACGGCCGGGACCGTGCGGCCTGAGCCCGTCCGCGCCGCCCGAGTCCCGTCGCCCCCGCCCGAAAGGCCCCCGTCCATGCGAGAAGACCGTGGCACCACCCCCGGCGCCCGCCGGGGTGCCCACGCCGGACCGCCCGCCCGCTCATCGCGCCCCGGCCCCCGACTGCGCGGGCCGCTCGGGCCGTATGGGCCGCTTGGGCCGCTCGGACTGCGTGGGCTGCGTCCCCGGAGCGTGCGCGCCCGGATCATCGCCCTGCTGATGGTCCCGGTCGTCTCCGTCATCGCCCTCTGGGGCTTCGCCACCGTCACCACCGCCCAGGGTGTCTGGGACCTGCTGCGCCTGCGCGACGCCCAGCGCGGCCTGCTCACCCCCGTCGCCGACACGGTCGCCGGCCTGCAGGCCGAACGCGCCGCCGCCGGACAGTTGTTGGCCGGTCCGGGCCTCGTCCCGGGGACGGTGCCCGCCGCGGGGCGGGAGAGTGCCCTGCGCGAGGCCGCCGCCGCCACCGACCGTGCGCTCACCCCACTGTTCCCCGATCCGCGCCACCCCGGCCAGGGCTACAACCGCGCCGACGCCCAGGGCCTCGGCGCCGACGCCGCCGCCCGCCTGGATGGCCTCGGCACCGCGCTCGCCACCCTGCCCGAACTGCGTGGCAGGGTGCTCACCCGGAGCGTGGGCTGGTCCGAGGCGTACGCCGCCTACGGGGCGGCCGTGGACCGGGCGCTGGCCGTGTCCGGTGCCGTCGCCGCGACGGCCGACGGCCGCTCCGGGGCCGACGCCCGGGCGTTGCCGGAGCTGGACCGCTCCCGCGAACTCCTTTCCCGCGAGGACGCGTTGCTGCGGTCCGCCGAGCTCTCCGGCGGGCTCGGTGACGACCAGCTGCGGGAGTTCGCCGGTACGGCCTTCGCTCGCCGTGCGTTCGAGCAGGGCGCGGACGCCGGTCTCGGCTCGGCCGGCCGGGAGGCACTGCTCGCCGTCACCGGCGGCCCGGACCACCGGGAACTGGCGGGCTACGAGGAGGAGGTCCGTACCGCCGCCGACGGCCGGTCGGCCGTCGCCGCGGTGCCGGCGGACCGCTGGGCGACGGTGGCCGGGAGCGTCGCCGCCGGGCTGCGCGACGTCGGGGACCGGGCGGGTCGGCTCGTCGCCGAGCAGCAGAACCCCTACGCGCTGGGCCTGTTCACCCCGGCCGGGATCGCCGTCCTGCTCGGGCTGTTCGGGGTGGTCGCCTCGCTGGTGATCTCGGTGCGGATCGGCCGCGGCCTGGTCACCGAGCTGACCGGCCTGCGCAACACGGCACTTGAGCTGGCGGGGCGCAAACTCCCGGCCACGATGCGGAAGTTGCGTGCGGGTGAGGAGGTGGACATCGAAGCCGAGGCGCCCCGGCCGGTCGGCCGCGACGACGAGATCGGCCAGGTGCACCGGGCGCTCGGCACCGTGCAGCGGGCGGCCGTCACGGCGGCGGTGGAACGGGCCGAGGTGCTGTCGGGGGTGTCCGGGGTGTTCGTCAACCTCGCGCGCCGCAGCCAAGTCCTGGTGCACCGCCAACTCACCTTGCTGGACGCCATGGAGCGCCGCACCGAGGACCCGTCCGAGCTCGCCGACCTGTTCCGGCTGGACCATCTGACCACCCGGATGCGCCGCCACGCCGAGGGCCTGATCATCCTCTCCGGTGCGGCCCCCGGCCGGGCCTGGCGGCGGCCCGTCCCCCTGGTGGACGTGGTGCGGGCGGCCGTCTCGGAGGTCGAGGAGTACGCCCGGGTCGAGGTGCACCCGCTGCCGCGCGCCGCCGTCGTCGGCCACGCCGTCGCCGACCTCACCCACCTGGTGGCCGAACTGGTCGAGAACGCCACCGGGTTCTCCCCGCCGCACACCAGGGTGCACATCCGCGGTGAACAGGTCGGCAACGGCTACGCGCTGGAGATCGAGGACCGGGGCCTCGGGATGGGCCCGGCCGCGCTGGCCGCCGCCAACCGGCGGATCGCCGCGGCCGAACAGACCGACCTGTTCGACAGCGACCGGCTCGGCCTGTTCGTGGTCAGCCGGCTCGCCCGGCGGCACGACGTCCGGGTCTCCCTGGTGACCTCCGCGTACGGCGGCACCACCGCGGTGGTGCTGCTGCCCACCGGGCTACTGGCCGACGAGCGGGAGGGCCCTGGGCAAGGCTACGAGCCGGTACCGGAGTTGGACATCACGTCGGAGCCGTCGCCCGAGTGGGAGCTGGCACCGAAGTGGGAGCCGGCACCCGAGCGGGGGCCGGCCCCCGGCGCCGGGCCTGCGGGGTGGCCGCCGGCAGGGCCGGATCCGGCCGGGGCCGGAACGGAACCCGTCCTCCCTGGCAGCGGGGTGGCGGGGACAGAGCTTCCGGCGGCGGGTGGGCCGCCGCCGGAGGGCGGGGCGCTGCTGCCGTTCGGAGCCCGGGGCGTCGACCCCGAGCCGATGCGCCGCACCCCCTTCCGGGCCTCCGGTGCCCGGACGGCCGGACCGGCTGCGGACGGGGGCCCGGGTGCGGCCTCCCGTTCGCAGCCCGGTCCGCCGCAACCCCACCACGGCGCCACCGCACCGCCGGCGGGTGCGATGCCGGGTGAGTGTGGACCGGTGGACGGTCCGGAGGAGTTGCCGCGCCGGGTGCGCCGGGCAAGTCTCGCCCCGCAGCTGCGGGAGGCGCCTGCCGCCGTCCCGTACGGCCACCGCGGAATCGGTGCCGGAGTTGCCACCGGAGCCGGTACGGGGCCGGAGGCCCGCAGTCCGGAGGAGGCCCGGGCGGCGATGGCGGCCTTCCAGCACGGCTGGGCCCGCGGCCTGCGGCCCGACGTCCGGCCCGGCCCCCCGCCCGACGTCCGGCCGGAAGCCCGGCCCGGTGCGAGACCCGACACCCGAACCGAAGGAGACCGGCCGTGATCGGCACCACCCACCGCACGGGGGAACTGAACTGGCTCCTCGACGAGTTGGTCCAGCGCGCGCCCGAGGTGAGCTTCACCGTGATGCTCTCCGCCGACGGCCTGGCCATGGCCAGTTCGGCCGGTCTGGCCCGGGAGGACGGCGAGCACCTGGCGGCCGTCGCGGCCGGATTCCACAGCCTCGCCAAGGGCGCCGGGCGGCACTTCGGCGCGGGTGAAGTCCGGCAGACCATGGTCGAGTTGGAGGGCGGCTACCTGCTGGTCGCGGCGGCCGGGGAGGGCACCTGCCTGGCCGTGTTCGCGACCGCGCGGGCCGATCTCGGGCTGGTCGCCTACGAGATGGCCAGACTGGTCCGCCGGGTCGGCGAGCATCTGAGCGCCACGCCCCGTACGCCGCACGGCGGGTGAGCTCGGTGCCCCGGCCGGACGGCCCGTACCACCGGGCGGAGGACGCCTTCCACCCGTACCACCAGCGACATCCGGAGCACCCGCCGGCCGACCCCGACCGGCTGCCCCGGAACCCGCTCGCCGCCGCCCACCGGGCCCACTGGTACGACGACGAGGCCGGGCCGCTGGTCCGCCCGTACGCCATGACCAGGGGCCGGACCGGGAGCGGTGAGCAGCAGTTCGACCTGATCGCCGTGGTGGTGTCCGAGCTGCCCGACCCGGCGCTCGCGCCGGACGCGCCCAAGCTGCCGGTCGGTCCGGAGCAGGCGCAGATCCTGCGCCGGTGCCTGGGCACACCGCTGTCCGTGGCC
The DNA here is from genome assembly GCF_042731675.1 of Kitasatospora sp. NPDC059827. Lineage (NCBI taxonomy): Bacteria > Bacillati > Actinomycetota > Actinomycetes > Kitasatosporales > Streptomycetaceae > Kitasatospora > Kitasatospora sp. NPDC059827. The sequence goes on from NZ_JBHWIV010000001.1 coordinate 251,057, forward strand.
GAGCTCGCCGCCGACCTCGACCTGCCGGTGGGCGTCGTGCGGGTGCTGCTCGGCGATCTGCTGGCGGCCGGGCTCATCCGGGTCAACCGCCCGGTCCCGCCCGCCCTGCTCCCCGACGAACGCATCCTCCAGGAGGTCATCCATGGGCTCCGCGCACTCTGACCATCCGTCCGGTCGTCACCACCCCGCCGGCCCGGGTCGCCCGATCAGCCGGTGGCCGTCCGCCCCGGTGGGCCCGGTGGACCAGTCCGACTCCGTGCTCGCGCTCAAGATCCTGGTCGCGGGCGGATTCGGGGTCGGCAAGACGACGCTGGTCGGCGCGGTCAGCGAGATCCGTCCGCTGCGCACCGAAGAGCGGCTGACCGAGGCCGGGCGCGGGGTGGACGACCTGGACGGGGTGGAGCGCAAGTCCAGTACCACGGTGGCGATGGACTTCGGCCGGATCACCATCCGCGAGGGCTTGGCCGTCTACCTGTTCGGAACCCCGGGGCAGGACCGGTTCTGGTTCCTCTGGGACGAGCTGGCCCAGGGGGCGCTCGGTGCGGTGGTGCTCGCCGACACCCGTCGGCTGACCGACTGCTTCCCGGCCGTGGACTTCTTCGAGCAGCGCGGCATCCCCTTCGTCGTCGCGGTGAACCGGTTCGCCGGGACGCGCGAGTACGGCCCCGAGGAGGTCGCCCGCGCGCTGGACCTGGACCCCGGTACGCCAGTGCTGCTCTGCGATGCCCGGCAGCGCGCCTCCGGCAAGGAGGTGCTGATCAACCTGGTCGAGCACGCCGGCCGGGTGCACGCCGCCCGGTTGCTCGCGGAGGTCTCGCCGACGGCGGCAGGCAGCTGACGGCAGCTGACGGGACAGCGGAGGACGGAAGACGGCGAACAGATGACAGAAAACAGATGACGGCGAACAGATAACGGATAACAGATGTTGAAATCTGTTATCCGTTAGTGGTCCCCTGGTCCCCGCGATGGCGCAGTTGGGGCCAGTGGTGGCCGGTGGCGGTGAACTCCCGTCCTGGGACCGGTCGATGACGAGTTGCACACGAATGACTGCGCAGCGTGAGAGGACGGCTTATGATGTGACCTGTGTCACAACATGTCCGGTAGGGGTGGGAAACCGCCCCAACTGGGCGTTCGGGGTGCCGATTTCCGGGGAGAGCGGCATGGCGGAATGCAACGAGCGGTGTGCGGGCGGGCCGCGCAAGGACTTCGGCCCGGGGCCGACGGAACGCCAGTCGGCGGACTTCAACCGGTTGTTCACCGAGTTGCTGCCCAGGCTCCAGCAGGCGGCCGCGATGCTCGCCGGGAGCCCGCTCGCCGCCGGTGACGTCGTCCACGACGCGTACCTGCGGATCGCCCGCCGCCCGGAGCGCTTCCTCAGTCACCCGCAGCCGTACGCCTACGTGTTCACCACGATGACGAACATCCTGCGCGACCAGTGGCGCCGGGAGCGCCGTCGGGCGGCGCTGCGTGAGCACCCGGAGTCGGCCGAGGCCGCGGGCCACGGCCGGGCGGCGGCGTTCGGCCCGTCGCCCGGCGGGATGGCCGAGCTGCAGGCGCGCTGGGAGGTGGTCCGCCTGCTCGGCTTCCTGACCGTAAAGCAGGCCCGCGCCGTGGTGCTGGTGGATATCGACGGCTACTCCGTCGACGAGGCCGCCGAGTTGCTCGGCCTGCACCGCAGCACCCTGGCCGTCACCCGCCGCCGCGCCCACGGCCGGTTGCGCGCCGTCCTGGAGCACGAGCGCCGGCACGAGCTCTGACGGCCCGGCCGAGCGCGAGGTCGCCCGCCCCGGTCGAGCGCCGAGGCGGCCCCCTGAGACGCCCTCACCGCCCCGACGCACCGAGCCGACGGCAAGTCGGCTGATGCGCCACCCCGGCCCGTACGCTGAAAATCGTGATCACGTACGAGGACCACAGCGTCCGCGCCCTGGCCGAGGACGGTCGCTGGCCCGAGCTGCTCGCCGCCTACCGGCAGGGCCGGGCGGCCGCCGTCGTGCAGGCCGGTGAGCGGGCCGCGGTGGCCCTGACCGCGCCGCTCGGCCATCTGATCGCCTACGCGGCGCCGCCCGAGCTGGCCGTCCGGCTGTTCGACGCGGACGGCGGCGCGGGGACCTTCGCCGGGGTGGCGGACCACGACGCCGGTCCGCTGTGGGAGGTGCTGGCGACCCGCCACTCCTGGCTGCGGCTGGCCCCGCTGCTCGGTCCGGCGCCGGTGCGCCGCCTGGTGGCGCACACCCGGGTGCTGCTCGGCGAGGACCTCTCCTACGGTGCCGAGCCCGACCCCGAGGGCGTGCCGCTGCGCCTGGAAGCCTGGGAGAAGGCGGGCTGGGAGGAGGCCGCCCGGGTGCGCGAGTACCTGCCCGGTGGGGGAGCGCGCAGCGCGGTGCTGACCCTGCCGGCCAGCCGGGAGGGCCTGGGCCAGGTCGACCTGCCGCAGTCGACGGCCCGGCCGGGCGGTCAGCGGGTCACCCGGGGCCTGACGGAGCTGGCCGCGTTGGCGCCCTGGGCGGAGGTGGTCTGCGTCCGCGGTCCGGCCCCGTCGGCGGCCGCCGTGCTGGCCCGGGCCCGGCGGGTGGTCGGCGGGTTCCTGCCGTTCGCGCTCGTCTACCCGGCGCTCGTGCAGGCCGCCGCGGTGGGCCGGACGCACGGTTGCGCGCACGGGCGGCTGAGGCTCTGGCGGGCGCTGGGCGCGATGGCCGGGGCGGACGGGCCGAACCGCCGCGAGGTGGACGCCCTGGTGGCCCGGATGCGCTGCTTCACCTGGCAGGAGCCGTCCGCCGGGCTGCGCCACCTGCACGTGGCGCTGGAGGATCCGGCCAGCGGGGTGGCCTGGGCGGTCAGCGGCTCGCAGGAGTTCTGACCGGAGTTCCGGGAGGATCCGCGAGCGCCGACCCGCGCCGACCCGCGCCGACCCGCGCCGACCCGGCACGGGCGGCGCCGGGAACGGGAAGCCCCCCGGCCCGGCGCCGTTTCCGGGGGAGGTGGTGGCGCCGGACCGGGGGAGTCGTGGGAGCGCTCAGACGGTGGCCGCCGTCGGGGCCGCCGTCGCGGGCACCGCGGGGACGGCCTCCGGCTCGGGGGCGGCGCCGCCGTGGCCGTCGACCAGGGTCAGCTCGTCGAACGGCAGCTCGCCGTCCAGGACGCGGCGGGCGCGCTCGGCGTCCAGTTCGCCGGTCCAGTGCCCGATCAGCACGGTCGCGACGGCGTTGCCCGCGAAGTTGGTGAGGGCGCGGGCCTCCGACATGAACCGGTCGATGCCGACGATCAGGCCGACCCCGTCCACCAGCGCGGGCTTGTGCGACTGCAGGCCGCCGGCGAGGGTGGCCAGCCCGGCGCCGGTGACCCCGGCCGCGCCCTTGCTGGCGATCACCATGAAGACCAGCAGCGAGAGCTGCTCGCCGATCGACATCGGCTTGTCCATCGCCTCGGAGATGAAGATCGAGGACATGGTGAGGTAGATCGCGGTGCCGTCGAGGTTGAAGCTGTAGCCGGTCGGCACGGTGATGCCGACGACCGGGCGGCTGACGCCCAGGTGCTCCATCTTGGCGATCAGGCGGGGCAGCGCGCTCTCGGAGGAGGAGGTGGAGAGGATCAGCAGGAACTCGCGGCCGAGGTACTTGAGCAGCGCGAACACGTTGACGCCGGCGACCAGGCGCAGCAGGCTCCCGAGCACCACGACGACGAACAGCGCGCAGGTGACGTAGAAGCCGATCATGATCACGGCGAGGCTCTTCAGCGCGTCGACACCGGTCGCCCCGACCACCGCCGCCATCGCCCCGAAGGCGCCGATCGGCGCGACCCACATGATCATCGACATGATCCGGAACACCAGCCGCTGCAGGTGCTCGACGCCGCGCAGCACCGGGGCGCCGACCGGTCCGAGGGCCTGCAGGGCGAAGCCGGCCAGCAGGGCGACCAGCAGGGTCTGCAGCACCTTGCCCTGGGTGAGGGCCGAGAACAGGGTGTCGGGGATCATCCCGAGCAGGAAGTCGGTGGTCGACTGGGCGCCGCCGGCGGCCGCCTGGGCGTGGCCGGACTTGGCGAGCGCGGCGGTCAGGTGCAGGCCGCCGCCGGGTTCCAGCAGGTTGCCGACGACCATGCCGATGGCCAGGGCGACGGTCGACATGGCGAGGAAGTAGCCGATGGCGAGGCCGCCGACCTTGCCGACCTTCGCGGCCTTGGTGACCGAGCCGATGCCCAGCACGATCGTGCAGAAGATCACTGGGCTGATCATCATCTTGATCAGGTTGACGAACCCGGTGCCGATCGGCTTCAACTCGACGGCGAAGCCGGGGGCGGCCAGTCCGACCACCACGCCCGCGACCACCGCGGCGATCACGGCGAGGTAGAGGTAGTGGGTCCGGTCCTTGCGTCTGGGTCCCCCCGCCGTGGCGGTCTCGGTGGTCGACATCTGCGGCTCCTTCGCCCTGCAGTCCTGGCGGCCCCGGGTGGTGGGCCGATCCGACTATGGGGCCCGGGAGTGACGGAGGTCACGTTTGCGTTCATAGAGTTCACGGCGGGACGGGAACGGCCGGGGTGCGGCTCGGGGTCGGGGTCGGGGTCGGGGTGCGGCTCGGGGCCGGGCGGTGCTGGGGCCCGGGGCCCGGGGCCCGGGGGTGTGCGGGGCCGTGGTGCACACTGGCAGGCATGTCCGTGAGCACCGCCCCCACCCGCTCGCGTCGCCGCTGGCTCCCGCTGCCGCGCCGGCTGGTCCGCAGCCTGGCCGGGCAGCTCTTCGTCGTCCAGGTGGTCATCGTCGCCGCCGTGGTGGCGGGCGGCGCGGTGCTGGCGTACCTGTTCACCGCCGAACGCACCGAGGACGCGGCCCGCCGTGAGGTCACCTCGGTGGCCCACGCCGTCGCCGACTCCCCGTCCGTCCGCTCCGCCGTCGCCGGGCCGGACCCGACCGCGGTGCTCCAGCCGTACGTCGAGCAGGTGCGCCAGGACGTCGGGGTCTCCTTCATCACCGTCATGGACACCTACGGGGTGCGCTGGACCCACCCGCTGCCCGAGCAGATCGGCAAGCGCTACCTCGGGCACATCGACTGGGCGCTGGCCGGGCAGACTCGCAGCGAGACCTACACCGGCACGCTCGGCCCCTCCGTCCGGGTGGTCACCCCGGTGTGGGACGACCAGCACCGGGTGATCGCGCTGGTCAGCGTGGGGCTGACGCTGGAGTCGATCTCCGCGCAGCTGAGCGGACCGCTGCTCGCCCTGGTCGGGGTCGCGGTGGCCGCGCTGGCGCTCGGAGGGGCGGGCACCTACCTCGCCAACTCCCGGCTGCGGCGGCACACTCACGGCATGCGGCCGGACGAGCTCAGCCATCTCTACGAGTACCACCAGGCGACCCTGCGTTCGGTGCGGGAGGGGCTGATCCTGCTCGACCGGGCCCACCGGGTGGTGCTGTGCAACGATGCCGCTCGTGAACTGCTCGGACTGGAAGGCGAGTTGGACGGGCGCCCGGTGGCGGAGCTGGGGCTGCCGGAGGCCCTGGTGGCCGCCGTGCTCGGCGAGGAGCCGGTCCGGGACGAGGTGCACCTGACCGCCGAGCGGGTCGTGGTGCTCAACACCTCCACCATCGGCACCGGTCTCGGCCGGGTGGTGACCCTCCGCGACCACACCGAACTGCAGTCGCTCAGCGGAGAGTTGGACTCCGTACGCGGCTTCACCGAGGCGCTCGGGGCGCAGGCGCACGAGGCCGCCAACCGGCTGCACGCCGTCGTCTCGCTGATCGAACTCGGCCGCCACGAGCAGGCGGTGGAGTTCGCGACCGCCGAACTCGCCCTCGCCCAGCAGCTCACCGACCGGGTGGTCGCCGCGGTCGGCGAGCCGGTGCTGGCCGCGCTGCTGCTCGGCAAGGCGGCCCAGGCGGCCGAACGGGGAGTGGAGTTGACCCTCACCGAGGACAGCCGGATCGACGACGGGGTGCTCCCGCCCGGGCTCTCCGCACGGGACCTGATCACCGTCCTCGGCAACCTGATCGACAACGCGGTGGACGCCGCTATCGCCGGGGCCGCGCAGAGCCCGGGCGCGCCGGAGGTCACCGTCACCGCGCGGATCGACGGCGGTGGGGGCGATGGGGGTGGGGTTGACGGGGGTGGGGTTGACGGCGGGGGAGGAGGCGCCTGTCTGCTGCTGCGGGTCGCCGACACCGGCGCGGGCATCGACCCGGCCGCCGTCGAGGACGTGTTCCGGCGCGGCTGGAGCACCAAGCAGGACGGCCACGGGCACGGCCTGGGTCTGGCGCTGGTCGCCCAGGCCGCCCGGCGCAACGGCGGCACCGTCGAGGTCGGGCGCGAGCGCGGCGCGGTGCTCACCGTACGGCTGCCGCTGACCGGCGGCCGGGCGCGGGAGCTGGAGCAGGGCGGGGTGCCAGCGTGAGCGGCGGAGGTGTGGACGGCTCCGGCGTGAGCGGTGCCGCCCCGAGCGGGATCTCCGTCCTGGTCGTGGAGGACGACCCGGTGGCCGCCGCCGCGCACACCCTGTACGTCGAGCGCGAGCCCGGCTTCCGCGCCGTCGGCACCGTGCACAGCTGCGCCGACGCGCTGCGCTTCCTGGAGCGGGCCCGTGCCGCCGGGACGCCCGTCGACCTCACCCTGCTCGACCTATACCTGCCGGACGGCCACGGCCTCCAGCTGTGCCGCACCCTGCGCGCGGCTGGGCACGCCACCGACGTCATCGCGGTCACCTCGGCCCGTGACCTCGCCATGGTGCGCCAGGCGGTCTCGGCCGGGGTCGTGCAGTACCTGCTGAAACCGTTCAGCGCGGCGGCGCTGCACGACCGGCTGGAGCGCTACGCCCGTTACCGGGACAGCCTCGGGCGCACCGGCGAGGCGACCGGACAGGACGAGGTCGACCAGGCGTTCGCCCTGCTCCGCACGCCCGAGCGCAACTCGCTGCCGAAGGGGCTGAGCGCGCCGACCCTGGACACCGTGGCCTCGGTGCTGCGGGAGGCCTCGACCGGTCTGTCGGCGGCGGCCGCCGGTACCGCTGCCGGGGTGTCCCGGATCACCGCGCGGCGGTACCTGGAGCACCTGGTGGACACCGGGCGGGCGGTGCGCGAGCCGCAGTACGGGAGCGTGGGGCGGCCGGAGCTCTGCTACCGCTGGAAGGGGCGGTGACGGCGGGGCGTTGATGGGGGCGGTGACGGCGGGGCGTTGATGGGGGCGGTGACGGCGGGGCGTTGATGGCGGGCGCTGACGGGGCGCTGCCGCCCGTGACCTTTCGGTGCCCTCGTTCGTTGGGCCGGGCGGGGGCGCCGCGGGCGCTGTCGGGGGAGGTTCACTCACTCGGGTGGTTCTGGGTGCCCCCGCGGCATTCCGGCAGGTCACGGGCGATAAAGTTAGGCTTACCTAACTTCTTCTGGGGGTTCGCCTTGTCGCTCGCCGCCGTACCCGCCCAGGCCGCCTCCGGGGCCACCGCCGCCGCGGCCCCGCCCGCCGGCGAAGCCATCCTGCGCCGCCAGCGCGTCCGCGAGTCCGCCGCCCGGACGTACGCCCGGTCCTTCCCGATCGTCCCGGTCCGGGCCCACGGCATGACCGTCGAAGGCGCCGACGGCCGCCGCTACCTGGACTGCCTCTCCGGCGCCGGGACGCTCGCCCTCGGACACAACCACCCGGTGGTGCTGGAGGCGATCCGCCGCACCCTCGACAGCGGCGCCCCACTCCACCTGCTCGACCTGGCCACCGCCGAGAAGGACGACTTCACCAGCGCGCTGTTCGAGAGCCTGCCCCCCGAGTTCGCCTCCCGCGCCCGGGTGCACTTCTGCGGACCGGCCGGGACGGACGCCGTCGAAGCCGCCCTCAAGCTGATGCAGACCGCCACCGGGCGCTCCGGCGCCCTCGCCTTCACCGGTGCCTACCACGGCATGACGGCCGGCGCCCTCGCGCTCACCGGCAACGTCGCCGTCAAGGAACCGCTGCCCGGCGGCGGCGAGGTCGTCCGGCTGCCCTACCCGTACGGCTACCGCTGCCCGTTCGGGGTCGGCGGCGAGGCGGGCGCCGAACTCGGTGCCACCTACGTCGAGCGGCTGCTCGACGACCCCTCCGGCGGTGTGGTGCCGCCCGCCGCGATGGTCCTGGAGGCCGTCCAGGGCGAGGGCGGGGTCGTGCCCGCCCCCGACGGCTGGCTGCGCGAGATGCGCCGGATCACCGCCGAGCGCGGCATCCCCCTGATCGTGGACGAGGTGCAGACCGGCGTCGGACGCACCGGCGCGATGTGGGCCGTCGAGCACAGCGGCATCGTCCCGGACGCGATGGTGCTCTCCAAGGCCATCGGCGGCAGCCTGCCGCTCGCCGTGGTCGTCTACCGCGAGGACTACGACGGCTGGCGTCCCGGCGCCCACACCGGCACCTTCCGCGGCAACACCCTCGCGATGGCCGCCGGCGCCGCCACCCTGCGGTACGTCGCCGCGCACGGACTGGCCGAACGGGCCGCCGTGGCGGGCGAGCGGATCACCACCCGGCTGCGCGAACTCGCCGCCGAACTGCCCGCGATCGGCGACGTGCGCGGGCGCGGGCTGATGATCGGGGTCGAACTGGTCGACCCCGGCGCCGACCCCGACGCCTGCGGCGCCCGCCCGGCCGATCCGGCGCTCGCCGTACGGGTCCGCGAGGCCTGCCTGGCACGCGGGCTGATCGTCGAACTCGGCGGGCGGCACGACGCGGTGCTGCGGCTGCTGCCGCCGCTGACCATCACCGACGAGCAGGTCGCGGCCGTGCTGGAGCGGCTGGCGGAGGCGATCGCGGCGGCCTCGGCGGCCCAGGTCCAGACTCCGGCCACGGCTCAGGCCCGGGCCACGGCCCAGGCCACGGCTTCGGGTTCGGGTTCGGGTTCGGTTCAGGCTTCGGGTTCGACGGCGCGGGGTGGGGCGTGACCGCCGCCGACTCCGGGGCGGTACCGCCCGAACTGCCCGGCGAGGGCGGCGATCCGGACGCCCTCGCGGGCGGCGCGGCCGGGCCCGGCGCCCTCGGCCCGCTGCTGGCCACCGTCCTCGACGCCCTCGACGCCGGCACCGCGCTGCGCTCCGGGCCACTGCCCGCCGGCAGTCCGGCCGAGATCGCCGCCCTGGTCGCGGACGGCCTCGCCGGCGCCCGCGGACGCGGCGCGCTCGCCCGGCTCACCGAACTGCTCGCCTATGGCGCCGCCGACCCCGCCGACCCGGCCTGCGCCGCCCACCTGCACTGCCCGCCGCTCGCCGTCGCGGCCGCCGCCGACCTCGCGGTCAGCGTGCTCAACCCCTCCCAGGACTCCTGGGACCAGGCCCCGGCCGCGACCGCCCTGGAAACCGCCCTGCTCGCCGAACTCGCCACCCTGGTCGGCTACGACCCGCGCCGCGCGGCCGGGGTGCTCACCTCCGGCGGCACCGAGTCCAACCTGATGGGCCTGATGCTGGCACGGGACCAGAAGCTCGACGGCATCGTCGAGCTGGACGGCATCCCGGCCGGCGCCCGGCCCTGCATCCTCGCCTCCGAGGCCGCCCACTTCTCCGTCCAGCGCGCGGCCGCCCTGCTCGGACTCGGCGAACGCTCCGTCCTCGCCGTCCCCGTCGACCGCCGACTGCGCATGCCCCCCGAGGAGTTGGAACGCGCCCTGGCCGAGGCCAGCTGGGCCGGACGCACCCCGATCGCCGTCGTCGCCACCGCCGGCACCACCGACACCGGCGCCATCGACCCGCTGCACGCCGCCGCCGACCTGGCCGGCCGCTACGGCGCCTGGCTGCACGTCGACGCCGCGTACGGCGGCGGCGCGCTGCTCTCCGACCGGCTCGCCCCGCTGCTCGACGGCATCGCCCGCGCCGACTCGGTCTCCCTGGACTGGCACAAGCTCGGCTGGCAGCCCGCGGCCGCCGGGGTCTTCCTGGTCCGCCGGGCCGAGACGTACGTCTCGCTGGCCCGGCGCGCCGAGTACCTCAACCCCGTGGACGACGAGCAGGCCGGCTACCCCAGCCTGCTCGGCCGCTCGCTGCGCACCACCCGGCGGGCCGACGCCTTCAAGCTCGCCGTCACGCTGCGCACCCTCGGCCGGGAAGGCCTCGGCCGGCTCGTGGACGCCTGCCACGACCTGGCGTTGGCGGCCGCGGACGCCGTCCGGGCCGAACCCTCGCTCGAACTGCACGCCGAGCCCGTCCTCACCGCGCTGCTCTTCCGCTACCGGCCGCCCGGGATGACGGACGAGGCCGCCGTGGACGAGCTGAACGGGCAACTGCGCCGGCTGCTGCTGCGCACCGGACGGGCGGTGGTCGGGCGGACCGAACTGCCGGGGGACGGGCCCGGGCGGGTGCGGCTGAAACTCACGCTGCTCAACCCCCACACCACGGCGGGTGAGGTGGGGGCGCTGCTGCGGGAGGTGGTCGGCGCGGGGCGCAAGGTCGCCGGGGAGCGGGCGGGGTAGCGGTGCCGTCGCCGTCGTCGGCGCGGGCGGGTGAGTCGGCGGGCGGCCGGGCCGGGGTGAGCCGGGCTGGCCCGGGGCGGACAGGGGGTCCGGCGGGCGGGGGGTCCGGTGCGGTCAGCCGTTCAGGAGGATGCCGCGGGTGAGTTCCCAGGTGTCGGGGTCGGCGGCGACCAGCAGGCCGTCCTCGCAGCCGGGGGCCTCGGGGCGGTACGGGGAGCCGTCCATCCGGGCCGAGACGCCGCCGGCCTCGGAGAGCAGCAGCGAACCCGGGGCGTGGTCCCAGGGGAGGGTCCGCCAGTAGAAGATGAAGTCGGTCCGGCCCTCGACGACGTCGGGGTACTCCATCCCGGCGGCGCTGCGGCCGGGGGAGATCTCGCCGAAGGCCGCGCAGTGGGACTCCAGGCGGTGCCGGTCGGCCGGGTCGAGGAAGCGGCTCTTCAGGATGCCGGTCAGCTTCCCGGCGTCGGCGGGCGCCGGGCGGCGGGTGAGGCGTTCGCCGTCCCGCCAGGCGCCGGAGCCCAGTTCGGCCCGGTAGGCGGTCGCGGTGGCGGGCTGCCAGATCCACGAGGCGACGGTCAGGCCGCTGCGGACCAGGGAGCACATCACGGCGTAGTCGGGGCGGCCCGCGACGAAGTTGGCGGTGCCGTCCACCGGGTCGACCAGCCAGACGGCGGGCTCGTCGTGGATGGCCAGGGCGAGCGCGGGGTCGGCGGACACCGCCTCCTCGCCGACCACCGGGACGGGCAGCAGTTCGTGCAGGCGGCGGGCGATGATCGCCTCGGCCTCGCGGTCGGCGACGGTCACGACCTCGCCGGGCGCCTTCTCCATCACCTCGCCGGCGGTCAGCGCCCGGAAGCGCGGCTCCACCGCCTCGGCCGACGCCTCGGCGAGTATCTCCGCCACCTTGTCCATCAGCACGTTCGCGCTCCCTTCGCCGGTTACCACTCTCCCACGAGTGGGTGGAGCGGGTGTCGGCCGGCGGGTGACGGCGGACGGAGAACAGGGAACAGATGACGGATAACAGATGACAGATTTCGAAATCTGTCATCTGTTATCCGTTGATTGTCCGCCGGTCAGTCGCCCAGGTAGTGGAACCCGGGCCGCGGGTGCATCAGGAACTCGTGGTGCGAGATGTTCCACCCGTACGCGCCCGCCATCGCGAACAGCACCCGGTCCGCCGTCCGCAGGCCCGCCGCGCCGTCCGCCGCCCAGGCCAGGACGTCCTTCGGGGTGCACAGCTGCCCGGCCAGGGTGGCCCGGCCGGTGGTGACGGCGGGGCGCGGCCAGGGATGCGGCCAGGCGTCCACCGGGAGCACCGTGAAGGGCTGGGAGTGCCCGCGGGTGGCCGGGGTGCGCAGGTGGTGGGTACCGCCGCGGACCACCGCGAAGTCCTCGCCGTGGCTGCGCTTCACGTCCAGCACCTCGGTCGCGTACCAGCCGCAGTAGGCGGTCAGCGCCCGCCCGGGCTCGATCCGCAGGGTCAGCCCGGGGTGGGCGTCGAGCACCTTGGCCAGGCCCTCGCCGAAGGCCGTCCAGTCGAAGCGCCGTGCCGGGTCGTCGTAGTCCACCGCCATCCCGCCGCCGACGTTGACCTCGGCGAGCGGGAAGCCGTGCCGCTCGGCGAGTTCGGCCGACCAGGTGACGATCTGCTCGGCGACCGCCAGCTGCTCGTCCGCCGCCAGCCCGCTGGCCAGGTGGGCGTGCACCCCGCGCAGCCGCAGCCGGCGCCCGAGCGGGCCGCCGTCGGTGAGCAGCCGGGCGCACTCCTCGGCCTGGTCGGGGTCGAGCCCGAACGGGGTCGGCCGTCCACCCATCGCCAGCGGCACCGCGTCCAGGGCGTCGGTGACCACCGGCAGGTTCACCCGCAGCAGGACGTCCACGACCGCCGCCGGGCGCTCCGCCAGGACGGCGGCGAGCCGGTGCAGTTCCTGCTCGCTCTCGACGTGCCAGCGGTGCACTCCGGCGTCCACCGCCGCGAGGATCTCGGCGGGGGTCTTGCCCGGCCCGCCGAAGGCCAGCGGCGCGTCCGGGACGGCGGCCCGTACGTGCGCCAACTCCCCGCCGCTGGAGACCTCGTAGCCGTCGACGGCGTCGCGCAGCGCGGTCAGCAGCGGCGCGTCCGGGTTGGCCTTGGCGGCGTAGTACAGCTCGACCCGCTCGGGCAGTGCGGCCCGGACGGCGGCGGCGTGCTCCCGCAGTGCGGCCAGGTCGTAGACGTAGGCGGGCAGTTGGTCGGGCGCGAGGGAGGCGACGTGGCGGTGGACGGCGTCGCTCACCGGGGCGCCGGTGGTCGGGGTGTGGCTCATCGGACGGCGCTCCCGGTCGGAAGGTGGGCGGTCATGCGGGCGGCCTCGGCGAGCACCGAGCCGGCCAGCGGGGAGGGCAGCCGGACGTACCCGGCCTCCCGGTCGGCCTTGCGCTCCCAGCGGGTGAGCAGGTTGGCCTTGGCGGGCAGCGGGACACCGGCCAGCAGTGCCCGCAGCCGCGGCGGGCGGCCGTGGGCGGCCGCGTACTCCTCCAGGGCGTCCCGGACGGCCTGCCAGAGCGCGCCCTCCAACTCGGGGTGGCGGTCGGCGAGGGCGGCGAGCAGTTCGGCGACGTGGTTGACCAGCAGGCAGTAGACCACCCGGTCCCAGCCGCGTTCGGCGTCGTACGTCATCGGGCCGGCCACCTCGGGCGGCAGCGCGGCGAGCAGTTCGGCGTTCTGCTCGGGGACGAGCTTGGTGCCCTCCAGGTCGCGGAAGAGCACCTGGGCCGGCCGGCCGGCCGCGTCCACGCCGATGAGCACGTTCTGCAGGTGCGGCTCCAGCACCACGCCGTGGTCGAAGTAGGCCGCCAGTACCGGCGGGAGGAGCAGTCGCAGGTAGTCGCGCCACCAGTCGAGGGCGGCCGCCCCGCCCGAACTCCCCTCCAGCAGACGGGAGATGTGGGCCGAGCTGGTCGGGTGCTCGTCGGCTACGGCGCCGGCGAGCAGCGGGGTGACGCCGGGCCGCAGCAGGCCGCCGAAGCCCTCGCGCAGGATCAGGCCGAAGCCCTCGAACAGGGCCCGGTCGGGATGGCCGTCGACGCCGGGGAGGGCGAGGGTGCGGAAGGCGGGTTCGCGCAGCATCGCCGCGTCCGGGAAGCGCCCGGCCAGGTCGGTCAGCACCGGGTCCAGCAGACGGGTGAGCCGGACGGCGCCGGTGAGTTCGTAGGCGGCGTTCTTGCGCAGGCAGTTGGTGATGCGGACGTTGAGGCTGAACTTGAGGAAGGCGTCCGCGCCGTACAGGGTGCGCACCGAGGCGGTGGCGGCGAAGTGCTCGCCGCGCGGTCCGAGGTCCAGGACGTCGCCGCGGGCCAGGGCCGCGCGCAACAGCGGGTGGTCGCCGATGAGTTGGTACTGCCAGGGGTGGGCGGGCAGCAGCCGGTAGCCGTCCGGCACCTCGCCGAGGCCGTCCAGGACGGCGCTCGCCTCCCGGTCCAGGGACTCCTCGGCCAGCAGCTCGGCGCGGACGGCCAGGTGGCGCAGCGGGAAGGTCGCGCGGGACTCGGGCGCGTAGTGGCGCCAGTCGCCCCGGGAGGCGGAGCGGGACTTGGGCGCCGGGTGGAAGCGGTGGCCGAACAGCAGGGCCTGCTCGGACTCCAGGTAGCGGTCCGCCCCGGCGGCCGGGCGGTCGGCCAGGCCCGCGCCGACGCCCTGGTGGCTGGAGGCCACCTGGTCGAGGAACTCCTCGTTCACCGTGCCGGTGCGCAGTTCCAGCTCATCCTGGGCGTACCCGGCGAGCTCGCGCCAGCCCAACTCGCGCCAGCCGTCGGGGGTTTCCTCGTGCACGGGGCCGGTGAACCGGTGCGCCCCGAGCAGCGAGGTGCGGCGCAGGGCGACCCGCAGCAGGGTGCCGCGGCGGGGCAGCCGCAGCAGCAGGTGCCCGTCGTCGACGGCGGTCTGGTGCTCGGGGGCGGACACCTCGCGCAGCAGGCAGTTGAGCAGGGTGTGCGCCACCGCCGCGTCCGCGCCGGGCAGTTCGGCGGGGTCCGTGGCCGACGGCGTGGTCGACGGCGCGGCGGGGAGGGTGGCAGGGAGGGTGGTGGGCCGGGCGGTCATCGGGGACTCCTACGGGTCAGGAGGGCGAGCAGGGCGGCGGCCAGTGCGGCGACGGTGCCGGTGACGACCGGGGCGGCCGGTCCGCCGCTGCCGTTGGCGAGCGCGGCGGCCAGTCCGGCGGCGACGGCACCGCACTTGGAGACGGTTTCGCGGGTGCCGAACATCCGGCCCGGCGCGCGGCCGCGGGCGGCTTCGGCGGCGAGGACGGCGAGGCAGACCAGGCCGATGGTCATGCCGAGTCCCAGCACGGCCCGGGTGAGGGCGAAGGTGAGCAGTGAGTGGGCCGGGGCGTGGCCGGCCAGTCCGACGGCCACCAGGGCGAAGCCCAGGGCCAGTCCGCTGCGCGGGCGCGCCTCGACGGCGGCGTGCACCCGGCCGGCACCGACCAGGTAGACCAGGTGCGGCAGCGCGAACAGCAGGCCCGCGACGGTACCGCCGGCCCCCGGCAGCCGCTGCTGGACCAGGGTGATCAGGTACGGGAAGGAGATGATGGTGGCGAAGACGAAGGCGAACTCGAAGGTGTAGAGCAGCCGGAGGGAGCCCGGCGGGGCGGCCGGGCCGGCCGCGGTGGCTGCGGCGGCGGCGCGGCCCGCCGGGGCGACGGTCGGACGGACCGGCTCCGGCAGGGAGTTGAGCAGCGCTGCGGCGGTCAGCGGCAGCACCGCCATCACCAGGTACTGCCGGTGCGGGTCGATCCACGGCGACAGTGCGCCGACCAGGATCGGCGCCGCCACCAGGGCGGCCCGGGCACTGCCCTGCATCAGGGTCAGCGCCTTGGACAGCCGGGAGCCGTCCAGGGCCGCGGCGAGGTAGCCGTTGGTGGCGGAGAAGGTGCCGCCGAGGAGGCCCTGGAGTACCAGCGCTGCGGTGAACGCCGGCAGGCTGCCGGCGGCTCCGGCGAGCAGGAAGGAGACGGCGAGGCCGAGTTGGGCGCGCAACAGCAGCCGCTTCTGGCCGAAGCGGTCGGCCAGCCGGCCCCACAGCGGTGCGCCGAGGGCGGTGAAGACGGTCGGCACGACGTACAGCAGACCGGCCCAGTGGCCGCTGTGGTCCCCGAGGGTGGGGAGGATCTCGGTGAGGTACGGCGGCAGGCCGAGGGCGGCGAAGGAGGCGACGAAGTAGCAGGCCGCCACCGCGTGCACCTGGCGCCGGTCCAGCCCCGCGGCCTCGGTCGGCCGCGACAGGGGTTCGACGGTCGTCACGAACGGTCCCCGGGCAGCAGGTAGTTGGGGCCGTCGGTGTAGTGCTTGTTGATGTCCGCGGCGCCGCTGCGCTCCTTGCTGAGCAGCGTCCCGGCGCTCACCATGGCCTTGACCGGCAGCCGTTCGGCGTCCAGCAGGTCGGTGCGCAGCGGTTGCCCGGCCGGTCCCAGCCGGTCGACCGCCTCGCCGAGGACGGTGCGCAGCAGCTCCAGGCTCCGCGCCAGCGGCACCCGGCCGTGCGCGGCCAGGCCGAAGGCGAGCGAGGCGGTGCACAGGTGGCCGGTGATGGTGGTGAACAGGTCGGTGAGTGCGCGGTCCTGCTCGCCGAGGATTCGCGGATCGCGGAACTCGGCCACCAGGGACGCCAGTTCGCGGACCGGGGAGCGGACCGCCCGGGTGGTGTTGACCCGGGGGCCGTCGTTGTCCTTGTAGAGCAGCCGCAGGCCGGTGCCGTCGAGGACCAGCGAGGTGTTCTGCTGGTGCGACTCCAGGGCGATGCCGTGACCGAACAGGGTGGTCTGCCAGTCGACCAGCAGCCGCAGCAACTCCTCGTACAGCGCGGGGACGGAGCCGTGGTGGAAGCGGTCGGCCAGGTGGTCGATCACCAGCCGGCCGTCGGGCGCCTCGGCGAGCAGGGCGGCCAGCGGGACGCTGACGGCGTCGTCCAGGCCCTCCGGGTAGCGGCGCAGCAGGACGGCCAGCAGCTCGTCCTCGGCGTGGGCGTAGTGCTGTTCGTCGGCGTGCAGGATCCGCCCGGCGAAGCGCGGTTCGTGGGCGGCCACGGCCTCCACCAGGCGCTGTCCGACCGCGCCGTTGACCAGGGTGACCGGCTTGATGGTGCGGCGGTTGCGCAGGCCCAGGGTGGCGGTGGCGAGCGGCAGTTTGAGGTGGCAGGACGGGTCGGCGGCCACGGCGACGGTGCGCATGGACAGCGTGGGGAGCACTTCGAGGTACGGCTCGGGGGCGAGCACCGCGCCCGGCACGATCCGGGTGAAGTCCTCGTCCGCGGTGAGCGGATGGACCGGAACGGTGGCGAACTCGCCCGGCACGCCGAGCTGTTCGGCGCTCGGCCACCAAGCGGGCAGCGGACCGCCGCCGTGCACGGTCAGCCGACCGGCCGGGACGGCGAGCCAGCGCAGCTCGAAGCTCGGGTGGAACTCCGGTGCGTAGGAGCGCAGTTGGGCCTCGCTCAGGCCGGAGCGGCCGCGCGCGGTCGGGTAGACCGGGTGGTCCAGGAAGGCGGCGAGGGCCTCGAAGCCGAGCGCGGCGCGCGGGCCGGCCCAGTCCGCCACGTCCTTGCCGTAGCGCTCGGCGAGTTCGGCGTGCACCTCGGGCCGCACCCGGTCGTGCAACTCCATGGTGGCGAGGGTCTGCCGGCACTCCTCGGCGAAGGCCAGGTGGCCGGGGCGGTCCAGCGGATCGGCGCGCTCCGCCAGCAGGGCCAGGACGGCGGTCAGTTCGCTGAGCCGGGCACCGTCGACCTCCAGCTCCGGCAGCCGGGCGGCGTGGTCGGCCTGGAAGCCGTCGGGGGCGACCGGCAGGGCGAGCGAGCCGTCGCTCAGCCAGAGGCCGTCAGGGCGCTGCTCCAGGGCGCCCCGGGTGCGCAGGCCGAGCACGTCCTCACGCAGCAGGGCGGACAGCACCCGCAGGGTGAGCTGCCCGGCCGGGGTCGAAGCGGCGGGGGCCGTTTCGGTGGGGATCGAAGCGGTGGGGATCGGCTCGGCGGGGGCCGTCTCGGTGGGGACGGGATGATCGGCCGGGTTCATGAGGTGATCTCCCAGCGGTTGGCGGCGATGAACTCCGCGACCGCGCCGTCCACCGCGTCCTGGTCCGGGCCGACCGCCCAGACGATGCCCAGGTAGTCGCGGTTGGTGCGGTAGAGCTCGTGCCGGGCGCCGAGCTCGCGCACCGGCAGGTAGGACAGCGTGACCCCGTCGGCCCGTCGCTCGAAGTGCGGCTCGGGGGCGGCGGTCAGGGTGCCGGGCTGCTCGGCGCAGACCCGCTCGTGGCGGGCCCGCCGGTCGCCGCGGGCGCCCAGGTCGGCGGGCAGCTCCTCGCCGAGGTGGGCGCGCAGCACCAGCTCGAAGTAGGGGATCCCGAGGATCTCGGCGAGCATCAGGTCGCACTGGTCGCCGATGGCGCGGTAGTTGACCTCGATGATGCGGGCGCGGCCGTCCGGCTGGAGGACGAACTCGGTGTGGCAGGCGCCGAGTCCGACCCCGAGAGCGTCGAGCTGGGCGAGCACCTGCTCGACCACCGGGCGGGGGTGCGCCGGGGTGAAGGTCAGCACCTCCTCGATGAAGTCCGGCGGCGGGGAGAGCCGGGTGCGGAAGCCGCCGAGGACGCGCCTGGTCCGGCCGTCGCCCAGGGTCTCCAGGGTGCACAGCTCACCGGCCAGGAATTCTTCGACCACCAGGGTGGCGCCGGGGCGGCGCTGCTGGATCTCCTTGACCCGCAGGGCGAGTTCGGCGGCGTCGGCGACCAGGGTGACGTCCTCGCTGGCGACGCCCTCGCGCGGCTTGACGATGCACGGGAACGAGGGCGTGAGGCCGCTCGGGTCCTGCCCGGGCGCCAGCTCGGCGGACTCCACCGCGTCCAGGCCGCGCTCGGCGAGGTGGCGGCGCAGCTCGCCCTTGTTCTTGGCCCGCAGGGCGGCCTTCCAGTCCTTGCCGGCCAGGCCGAAGTACTCGGCGACCAGGGCGGTCTGGGTCTGCAGGTGGTCGCTGTTGCTGAACACCGCGGCCGGGGTGTGGTGCTGGGATATCAGGCCGATGACCTCGCGGAAGTCCTGGACGTCACACTCCACGACCTCGCAGGCGAACTCCGCTCTGGCGTAAGCGCGTTGGTGGGCCTCGACGTGGTCGGTGAGGACGGTGACGTCGAGCCCGAGCCGGGCGGCGGCGGGCAGGAAGCCGCGGGTGACCGAGTCGGTGGGGTTGAGGGCGAGCAGGTAGAGCCGCATGGGGATGGTCCTCGGGGCGTGGTGGCGTACGAAGGACGGCGAACAGATGACAGAGTTCGAAATCTGTTATCTGTTATCTGTCGCCTGAAAGATGAACTCTGAAAGTTGAATTCTGAAATCTGTTCGCCGTCAGCTGTTCGTGGTGGCGCGACGACTACTTGGGCGCGTCCACGCCCGCCGCCTTGGCGATGTCGACGAGCATCGCGTCCGCGGCCTGGACGCCGATGCCGGACATCCAGGTCTCGTCCGGCACGGTGAAGACCTTGTTGTTCTTGACGGCGTTCAGGCCCTGCCAGACCGGGGTCTGCTGGACCTCGCTCTCCTTGGTCTTGGACGGGTCGTCAGCAGTGGTGACGAACACCAGGTCGGCATCGGCCTGGCTGACCTGCTCGGCGCTGACCTCGATGATGTTCTTGTCCACGTCCTGCGGGGCCGGGCGGGTCAGGCCGACGTCCTTGAGTACCACGCCGCTGTAGGAGGCCTTCGCGTACAGGCGGGTCGGGCCGGCCACGAAGCGGACCACCGAGGCGGTCGGCATCGTCCCGTTGTACTTGGCCTTGATCGCCTCGCCCAGCTTGTGCGCTCGCTCCTCGTAGTCGGCCAGCGCCTTCTTCGCCTCGTCCTCCTTGCCGAGGGCCTGGGCGTACAGCGCCAGGTTCTCCTTCCACGGGAAGCCGGTGGTCTCGGCCAACACGGTCGGCGCGATCGCGTTCAGCTGGTCGTACACCTTGGCGTGCCGGACCTTGGAGGAGAGGATCAGATCGGGCTTGAGGGAGGCGATCAGCTCCAGGTTCGGCTCGTTCATCGGGCCGACGTCCTTGGTGTCCTTGATCTTGTCCTTGAGGTAGTTCGGGAACCCGCCCTCGGTCTTCATGTGCGGGGACACCGCGCCGACCGGCGTGATGCCGAGCAGCGTGACGTCGTCCAGCTCACCGCTGTCCAGCACCACGACGCGCTTGGGCTGGGACTTGATCTGGGCGGTCCCGGCGGCGTGCTTGACGGAGCGCGGGAAGCCGGCGGCGGTGCCGGCCGAGGCGGCGGCGGAGGCGCCGGAGTCACCGCCGGACTTGGCGCCGTCCCCGTTGCTGCCGCAGGCGGCGAGGAGCGTGGCGGACAGCGTGACGGCGAGGACGGCGACGGGGAGTCGGCGGTTCATCGGAGTTCCTTGGATCGGGTCGAACGGGGAGACGGAAGAGAAGGGGGGACGGAAGAACGGGTACGGGGGAGGAGGGGGTCAGACGGCGGCGGACGCGGCGGCAGCGCGCACCCGGGCCCGCGGCACGACCAGCGGAGTGCCGGTCTCCGGGTCGGGCACCACCCGGCACGGCACGCCGAAGACGGCCTCGACCAGTTCGGCCGTCAGGACCTCGGTGGGCGGACCGGCCGCGGCGAGCCGCCCGTCCTTGAGCACCACCAGGTGGTCGGCGTACCGCGCGGCCTGCCCGAGGTCGTGCAGCACCATGACGACGGTGCGTCCGGCCTCGGTGTGCAGGTCGGCGACCAGGTCGAGCACGTCGAGCTGGTGCCGCAGGTCGAGGAAGGTGGTCGGCTCGTCGAGCAGCAGCAGGTCGGTCTCCTGGGCGAGCGCGAGCGCGATCCAGACCCGCTGGCGCTGCCCCCCGGAGAGCCGGTCGACCTGCCGGTCGCGCAGCTCGGCGGTCCCGGTGCGCTCCAGCGCCTCCTCGACCGCGGCCTGGTCGGCCTTGGACCACGGGCTGAGCATCCGCTGGTGCGGGTAGCGTCCGAGCCGGACCAGCGCCTCGACGGTGACCGCCTCCGGCGTGACGGGCTGCTGCGGCAGCAGGCCCATCCGCTTGGCGAGGGTGCGGGCGGGCATCCGGTGGATGTCGGCGCCGTCGAGGGTGACCGTGCCGGCGGCCGGGTCGAGCAGCCGGACGAGGCCGCGCAGCAGGGTCGACTTGCCGCAGGCGTTCGGTCCGACGATCGCGGTGACGGCGCCGCCGGGGAGTTCGAGGTCGAGGCCGTCGACGATGGTCCGGTCGCCGTAGCGCAGTCCGAGGCCGTGGGCGGCGAGCCGGTTGGCGGTCGAGGGGGCCGGGAGGGAGGTCATCAGCTGCTCCTCTGGGGAAGCCGGCCCTGGCGGATCATCAGCACCAGGAGCCAGGGCGCGCCGAGGGTGGCGGTGACGGCACCGACCGGCAGGCCGTGGACGGGGATCACGTGCAGCACGAGGAGGTCGGCCGCGAGCAGCAGCACGGCGCCGGTGAGCGCGGTGAGGCCGAGGGTGCCGGGGGTGGGCGGCCCGGCGAGCAGTCGGACCAGGTGGGGGACGGCGAGGGCGACGAAGGCGACCGGTCCGGTGAGGGCGGCGGCCAGCGAGGCGAGGGTGATGGTGAGCAGCAGCAGCCAGAGCCGGTCCCGGGCGGGGTCGAGGCCGAGGCCGCCGGCCGAGTCGTCGCCGAGGTCGAGGACGGCGACCCGCCGCTGGCAGAGCACGAGGGCTCCGGCGGTGAGGGCGATGGCGGTGCCGCCGATCCATACCTCGGTCCAGTTGCGCCCGTACAGCGAGCCGGTGGTCCACTGCATGGCGGAGGAGGCCAGTTCGGCCGGGAACCGTACGATCATCAGGTTCACGGCGGCGGCCAGGCCCTGCTGGACCGCCAGGCCGACCAGCACCAGACGGGTCACGGCCATCCTGGAGCGCCAGGCCAGGCCACCGAGCAGCAGCGCGGCGAGCAGCCCGCCGCCGACCGCGGCCAGCGGGATCAGCTGCTGCGAGGCGCCGGTGGCGAGCATCAGCACCGCGCCGAAGGAGGCGCCGCCGGTGATGCCGATCGTGTCGGGGGCGGCCAGCGGGTTGCGGAACAGCCGCTGCAGCATCGAGCCGGCCATCGCCAGCCCGGCCCCCGCGATCAGCGCGGACACCACGCGCGGCGCCCGGAACTGCTGCACCACCAGCACGTCGCCGGACCGGCCCTGGCCGAACAGGGCGCGCAGCGCGTCCCAGGCGGAGATGTTCACCTGGCCGGTGCCGAGCGCGATGCCGGTGAGCACCACCAGCAGGGCGACGGCCAGCAGCGACCAGGCGGCGGTACGGGCCCGGCGGCGCGCGATCGCGCCCATCGGGACGGCGAGCGCGCTCATGCGCCCACCCCGTTCCGGCCGGCGGTCGTCCCGCTCACGCCACGCACGGTGCACCTCTTGACGGTTCGCTGGTTCCGGCCGTTCACTTGGCCACCTTCCGGGCCAGCACCGCGAGCAGCGGCGCGCCGAGGAAGGCGGTGACGATGCCGACCTCGATCTCGGAGGGCTGCACCACGAGTCGGCCGAGCACGTCGGCGGCGAGCAGCAGCAGCGGGCCGGTGATCAGGCAGCCGGGCAGCAGCCAGCGGTGGTCGTTGCCGAACAGGGCGCGGACCAGGTGCGGAGCGGCCAGTCCGATGAACGCCACCGGTCCGGAGACGGCGACCGCACTGCCCGCAAGTAGGACGACGGCCAGTCCGCCGACCACCCGGATCCGGGCCACCGGCACGCCCAGCGCCTGGGCGGTCTCGTCGCCCAGGGCCAGCGCGTTGAGCGCGGGGGAGATCGCGAAGGCGGCCACCAGGCCGAGCGCCAGGAACGGCAGCACCGGGGTGAGGGTGTCCAGGTGGCGTCCGGCGATCGAGCCGGCCAGCCAGAACCGGGCCTCGTCCAGGGTGCGATGACTGGCCAGCATCAGTGCGGAGGTCCAGGAGGTGAGCACCACGGTGAGCACGGTGCCGCCGAGCGCGAGCCGGATCGGGTCGAGGTCCCCGCCGCGCCGGGACATGCCGTAGGCGGATACGGCGGCGACGGCCGCCCCGGCGAAGGCGAACCAGACGTACTGGGAGGGGCTGGAGAGGTCCAGCGCGTAGATCGCGGCGACCACGGCGAGGCTCGCGCCGGCGTTGATGCCGAGGGTGACCGGGGAGGCCAGCGGGTTGCGGGTGACGCCCTGGGCGACCGCCCCGGCGACGCCGAGCGCGGCTCCGACGGCCAGCCCGATGAGCGTGCGCGGGACCCGAAGGCCCGTCACCACGTCGGCGTCCCCGCCGTGGGCGGCGCCGGTGAGGGCGTCGACGACGGTGGACAGCGGGATGGCGCGGGAGCCCAGCGCGAGGCTCAGGGCGGCGCACAGCACGAGTGCGGCCACACCGGCGACCAGCAGCAGCGGCCGCTGGAGCGCCGCCGCGGGACGGGGCGTCGCCGGGGCTGTGGTGGCGGGTGGGTCGGTTCTCAGCACGAGTCGACATCTTAGGTTAGGTTTGCCTAAATTCGTCAAGATCGTACCGATGGTCGTACGTCACACCGAGCTGCGCGGCTCGGTGGTCGGTGCACCCTTTGAGGCATTGTAAGGTGAGCCTCACCTTAACGATCACTCGGAGTCGAACTCGGGAGTGCGGATGGTCCCCGGAACACCCCTGCCCGTCGCACCCGCCTGCTCCCCGCCGGTCGACTCCCGGCCCGTTCGCCCCGGGGACCGGTCGACGGACCTGAGCGGCCTGGCCGACCGGACTGACCTGGCCGACCTGGCCGCCCTCACCGGCGACTACCGGCGGCTGCGCGACCTCTGCCCCGCGCTCCGGCTGCACCTGCTCGACCCCGCCGAACCCGACCCCTCGGCCGCCGACGGCTGGTACTCGGGCGCCCGACTCGCCACCGACGAACGGGCCCTGGCCGTCGTCCTGGCCGGGGCGGAGGAGCGGATCGCCGCCGAACACGGCCGCGCGCCCCGCCCGCACGTCACCGCCTCCCGGCTGCTCCACCACTACGCCTGGTCCGTCTGTCTGCTCGTCGCCGGTCCCTGGCACCTCGCCCGGCGCGTCCCCGCCGTCGACCCCGCCGACCTCTGGCTGCACGCCCCGACCGGCGACCTCGCCCTGCGCCCGCGCGGGCACGTCACCCTCCCCGGCGACGACGAACTGCGCGCCGAGCTACGGGCCGCCGTGGTGGCCCACCTCGAACCGGTGCTCGCCGCGTTCGCCGGACCGACCCGGCGCCGCGACCGCGCGCTCTGGGGCATGGTGACCGACGACCTCGCCTCCGCCGTCTGGTACCTCGGCCGGATGCTCGACGCGCAGGACGACGCGGCCGGGGGTACTGCGGCTGGGGGTACCACGGCTGGGGGTGCTACGGCCGAGGGTGTCACGGCCGGGGAGGACGCCGCCGTCGTCGCCGCCGCGGCCCTGCTGCCCGGCGGCACCCTGCCGCTGCCCGGAGCCGCCGACTTCCGCCGGCTGCGCACCCCGGACGGCCGGGACCACCACACCCGCACCCGGCTCGGCTGCTGCCTCTACTACGCCGTCGGGCCCGAGGCGCTCGCCTGCCTGACCTGCCCGCGCACCACGGACGAGGAACGGATCCGCCGGTTCTGACGGACGGTCCACGGAACGCGCCCCGCCCCTGCCTGGCCCGCGTCTGCCCTAACGCTCGGTGCCGGTGCCGGTGCCGGTGCCGCTGCTGCTGGTGCCGTTGGCGCTGTCGTCGCCGTACGGCCGGCGCAGCACCGCCTCGCCACGGTCCAGGTCGACCCCGAAGTGCGGCGGGGCTCCGGCCAGGGTGTCGTCCCGGCGGGAGGTCTGCTCCCGGCGCTGCTCGACCTGGATCCGCTTGCCCGGACTGAACAGCGCGTGCATCTCACCCAGCACGCCACCGCCACCGCCACCGCCGCCGGCCCCTAGCGTGCGCTCACGACGGCGCGGCGAGGACTCGGACCACACCTGCCAACTCGCCAGCACCACCAGCCCGACCGCGGCCAAGGCCACGCACGCCACTCCCACGATCAGCCCCATGCCAGGCCCAACGCGTCGTCCCGGCATAAGCGTTCCCGGTTCCGGGCCCGCAGCGGTTACGCTGCCCGCGACCCTAAGGAGAGCTCTCACCCATGACTGTGCGCGGAACCCTCGTGGACATTCCGGCAGCAGACGGCGCCGCCGACGCCTATCTCACCCACCCCGGTGACGGCCTGCCCCACCCCGGCGTGCTGCTCTACCAGGACGCCTTCGGGCTCCGGCCCCACCTGAAGGCCATGGCCGACCGGATCGCCGAGGCCGGGTACACCGTCCTCGTCCCCAACCTGTACTACCGCAGCGGCCGCGCACCGCTGGTGGAACTGCCCGAGATGATCGACATCGAGCAGTGCGACGAGATCTTCGCCGAGCTCGGCCCGCTGCTCTTCGCCGCCAGGGACCCGGAGACGGCCGCGCGCGACGCGGGCGCCTTCCTGGCCTGGTTCGAGGAGTCCCCGCTGGTCCAGGACGGTCCGATCGGCGTCACCGGCTACTGCCTCGGCGCCTACCTGGCCCTGAGCGCCGCCGTCAGCCACCCGGACCGGATCGCCGCCGTCGGCGGCTTCCACGGCGGCCACCTGGCGACCGACCGCCCGGGCAGCCCGCACCTGCGCGCCGAACGCATCACCGCGGAGCTGTACTTCGGCCACGCCGACCAGGACGAGTCGATGCCGCCCGAGCAGATCGCCCGCCTCGACGAGGCCCTCACCGCCGCCGGGGTCCGCCACCAGGCGGAGGTGTACGAGGGTGCCGGGCACGGCTACACCCAGGCCGACACCACCCGGTACCACGCGGGCGGTGACGCCCGGCACTGGTCGGCATTGTTCGACCTGTTGAAGCGCAACCTGCCGGCGTAGCAACCCGGTTCGCCGCCCCGGCACCCCAGGCGCCCCGGCGCCCCAGGCCGGTCGTGGACGGAGCGACGTAGAGTGGCTCCGTCGTGACGGCCGACCGGGGGAGCGGAAGTGGCAGCCAGCAGGTGGGCTGTGCGGGCCGGCCGGGCACCGGCCCTGACCGGAGTTCAGCAGGCCATCGCCGAGGCACTGGCCGCGCACCTGCCCGGCGGTGTGCGGCGGGGTGAACTCGACCGTGGCGGACGGGCATTGCGCTGGCCGGAGGCGGGGTTCGGCGCGGTGCCGGAGCCAGGCGACAGGTCGGACGACGGTCCGGGGTCGGGCTCCGGGCCGGGTGACGGTGTGCCGGTCGTGCTGGTCGTCCTGGTCGCCGGGATGGGCACCAGCTCGCTCACCTGGGCCCCGCTGCTGCCCGAACTCGTCGGCTGGGCCAGGGTCGTGGCGTACGACCGGGCCGGGCTCGGCGCCAGCGAACCCGACCGCGCCCCGGCCCCGACCCTGGCCGCGCAGGTCGCGGACCTGGCCGCGCTGGTCCGGCACCTGGACGCCGGCCGGCGGTGCCGGGGGATACGCCGGGCCCGGGCGACGCGGCGGCCCGGGCCGAGGCAGCCGTCCTCGCCCACCCCCACCAGCGGCGGGCCGTCCGGGCCGAGAACCGGCTGTCGAACCGGGCGACCGGGCAGTTGCGCCGTCTCCGGGCCGCCGGGCCGTCACCCGAGGTGCCGGTCACCGTGCTGAGCGCGACGCTGGGGCTGCCCCGCGGGCTGCGGGCCCGGTTCACCGCCGCGCAGGCGCGGATCACGGCCGGTGCCGCCCTCGGCGTCCACCTGGTGGTGCCCGGGGCCGGGCACGCCGTCCACCAGGACCGGCCGGGGGTGGTCGCCGAGGCCGTCCGGGCCGTGTCCCGGCAGGTCCGAATCGCCCGGAAGGCCTGACTTCCCGGGGCAATCCCCCTCCTCACAGCGGCTGCTGGGCCCGCGGCACGCTCTGGCACACTGTGTGCCGACGACCCGGCGGGGAGGGTCATGACACCTGGGGGCAGGGGAGATGAGTAGCGCGGGCACCGTGCTCGGCGGGCGGTACACGCTGGTCGAGAAGGTCGGCGGCGGGGGGATGGGGTCGGTCTGGCGGGCCGAGGACGGGGTGCTGGCCCGGCCGGTCGCCGTGAAGATCCTCCGCGCGGACCTGTTCGAGGACGGCACCGGCCT
Source organism: Kitasatospora sp. NPDC059827 (assembly GCF_042731675.1). Lineage (NCBI taxonomy): Bacteria > Bacillati > Actinomycetota > Actinomycetes > Kitasatosporales > Streptomycetaceae > Kitasatospora > Kitasatospora sp. NPDC059827. Next base: position 277,524 of record NZ_JBHWIV010000001.1, read on the forward strand.
CCAGCGGTTCCGCCGTGAGGCCCAACTGGTCGCCGCGGTCGACCACCCCGGCATCGTGGGCGTGCACGACTACGGGGAGAGCGGCGGGGACGGCGACGACGCCCGTTGCGCGTACATCGTGATGGACCTGATCGAGGGCCGGCCGTTGGACCGGGTGCTAGAGGACGACGGTCCGATGAGCGCCGAGCGGGCGCTGCGCCTGCTCGCCGACGCCCTGGACGCGCTGCACGCCGCCCACCGGCGGGGGATCGTGCACCGTGACCTCAAGCCCTCCAACCTGATGGTGCGCGAGGACGGCGGGGTGGTGATCACCGACTTCGGCATCGCCCGGGCCGTCGCCAGCACCAAGCTCACCGCGCCGTACGCGGTCATCGGCACCGCGGCTTACATGTCCCCCGAGCAGGCCTCGGGGGAGACCACCGGCCCGGCCTCCGACCTGTACTCGATCGGCGTGGTCGGCTACGAGCTCCTGGTCGGGCGGGTGCCGTACCAGGGCGAGGGGCCGCTGCAGGTGGCGCTCAAGCACGTCAACCAGCCGGTACCGGAGTTGCCGGAGACCTTCCCGGCGGCGGTCCGGGCGCTGATCGCCACCGCGCTGGCCAAGCAGCCCGAGGACCGCTTCGAGAGCGCGGCCGGGATGGCGGCGGCGGCCCGGGTGGCGATCGGGCTGCCGGGGGCGGCCCGGAAGGCGGCGGACAGCGGGACGGTCGACCTGCGCGCGGACGCCGGTACGGCCCCGGCGGGCGGTGCGGCCCCGGCGGCCGCTGTCGGGGCCGGGGCCGCACCCGGGGCCGCACCTGGGGCGGTTCCCGAAGCCGGTGCCGCGCCCGCTTCCCCGACCGGTGCTCCGAGCGGCGGCGCCGCCGTCGTCCCGGCGGGGGCCGCTGCCGCCCCGGCCGGTCCGGAGCAGCTCGTGCGGACGGACCCGCAGGCGGAGACCGAGCCGGGCCGACGCCGCTCGCGCCGCACCCTGCTGCTCCCGGTGGTCATCCCGATCGTGATCTCGATGGGCACGGCGACGGTGCTGCTGGTCGACCGCGGCCCAGGCCGGTCCGACGCGGCCGTGCCGCCCGCCGCCCAGCCCACCGTGGTGGTGACGGTCCCGGCGGCCCCGGCCACCACCACTCCGGCCGCGGCCACCTCCGGGCCCGTCACGCCGTCGCCGACCGACACCCCGTCGGCCGCCCCGAGCGCCGACCAGCAGGCCACCGGCGGCGGGGCGCCGCCCGGCACCCAACTGCCCGTACCCGTACCGGCCCAGGGCGGCGGCGGAAGCGGCGCCGCCCAGGGGCGCGGCGGCGCGAACCCCGGTGGCGGCGCGGCCGCCGGCGGGGCTTCGGGCGGCCAGCCCGCCGGCGGGGGGACGGCGGACCAGCCACCGTCCAAGCCCGGCAACCCGGCCTCCCAGGGCGGCGGTTCAGGCGGCTCGGGAGGTTCAGGCGGCTCAGGCGCTTCGGCCGGTTCGTCGGCGGGTGGCAACCCGCCCGCCCCGCCGGCGGCCGGCCGTCCCGCGTCCTGCGGCGGCAGCAGCTGGAGCACCATCGTCAGCGTCAAGGACGGCCGCCCGATCGGGATGCGCAGCGACAACCTGAACGGCGACAACCCGATCGTCCTCGGCGGCGCCTCGCAGTACGGCTGGGTGCGCGCCACCGACCCGGGCAACTGGATCCTGTTCAACGCCTGCAACAACGGCGGCCCGCAGCTCGTTCAGACCATGGACGGCAAGGTCGTGCTGAGCAACGGTTTCAGCTTCCTGACCCGGTGGACGGTCCGCACCGGCAGCACCCCGGGCTCGTACACGCTGGGCGACTACCAGAACCAGTCGTGCATGACGGACAACGGCCCCGGCAACGAGCTCACCATGGTCGCGTGCACACCCGGGAACACGGCACAGGAGTGGAGGCTGCAGTGACGGACGCAACGAGCGGCGCGGCGATCGGTGCAACGAGCGGCGCGGCGACGGACGGGGTGACCGGGAGCGGTGAAGTGGTGCTCTACTGGCGCCCCTTGTGCACCTACTGCATGAAGCTGCGGTTCGGGTTGCTCTTCACCCGCCTGCGGTACAGCCGCCGCTTCACCCGGGTCAACATCTGGAAGGACCCGGACGCGGCCGCCTATGTGCGCTCGGTCGCGGACGGCAACGAGACCGTGCCGACGGTGCGGGTGGCCGGCCAGCCGATGGTGAACCCCTCGTTGCGCCAACTGCTGTCGGCCGCACGGGAGTACGGCGCGTAGACGGCCAGTCACCGGGGTGCCGGTCCTATCAGGCCGTCGCCCCGGCGGGCAAGGGCGTTCGATGGCGGGACCTCGCCAATGGGGCGTCAAGGGTGTGTATGGAAACTTCTACAAGGATGTAAAAGTCGATCGGCCGGTCATCGGTATTGACACCTCGACCGGTGGTCGGTGACCGATCCGCCGTCGGCGCAGGCGGTCGGGCCTGGTTCGGATCGGAACCCCCTGCAAGGCCGATCGTATTGCCCCGTTTTGACCGCCTTTTGAATCCCTTTACCAACTGGCGGGACCTGGCCAATCACTGATGCAGACCTGTCAATTCATCTGTTGGATTGTCATGCTTCTGGTCACCCCCCAGCGGTAGCCCCCACCCCCACCCCTCGGTGGCAAGCCGCTCGACCGCACGGGGTTCCTGCACGTCAGCGCCCGCTCCGCCCCACAGGTGCCGACCCCGGCCCCCGGAGCGTGGTGCGACCGCGCCCAGACGCGGTTTCCCGGAAGGACTCTTACGTTGAAGCGTAAGCTCGCTGCTGTCGCCGTGCTCTCGGCCACGGCCATGCTGACCGGTGTCATCCAGGTGGCCACCACCGCCCAGGCCGCCCCCGCGGCCCCGTCGCTGCAGGCGCAGGCCGCCTCCCAGCACGCGGCCGTGCTCGCCGTGGCCAACGGCCAGTCCGCCCCGCTCGCCCAGGTGCTCGGCCTCGGCGGCCAGGAGAAGCTGGTGGCCAAGGACGCCGTCGTCGACCAGGACGGCACCAAGCACCTGCGCTTCGAGCGCACCTACGCCGGCCTTCCGGTGATCGGTGGCGACCTGGTCGTCCACCAGAAGTCCGACGGTGGCGTGAAGTCGGTCGACAAGGCCGTCTCCGCCCGGATCGCGCTGCCGAGCCTGACCCCGAAGATCCCCGCGGACAAGGCCGCCGACCAGGCCGCCGGCACGGTCAAGGCCACCATCGGCCAGACCATCGACGCCGACCAGGCCCCGATCACCGGCGTCCACCAGGTCGGCAAGGCCGAGCTGGTCGTCTGGGCCACCGACGGCAACCCGCGCCTGGCCTACCGGACCACCGTCGAGGGCGTGCGCGCCGACGGCACCCCGAGCGCCCAGATCCTGGTCACCGACGCGGCCGACGGCAAGGTCCTCTCCACCCACGAGAAGATCGAGACCGCCGCCGGCACCGGCAACGGCATCTTCGTCGGCCAGGTCTCCCTCAACACCAACCAGAACGGCTCGCAGTTCGAGCTCAAGGACACCAGCCGCGGCGGCCAGTCCACCACGGACATGAGCAACAGCGAGTCGGGCAGCGGGTCGCTGTTCGCCAACCCGAGCAACAGCTTCGGCGACGGCACCAACAACAGCCGCGAATCGGCAGCAGTGGACGCCCAGTTCGGCGCCGCCACCACCTGGGACTTCTACAAGAACACCTTCAACCGCAACGGCATCCGCAACGACGGCGTCGGCGCCCTCAGCCGGGTGCACTACGGCTCCAACTACGTCAACGCGTTCTGGAGCGACGACTGCTTCTGCATGTCGTACGGCGACGGCACCAACAACAGCGCCCCGCTCACCGAACTCGACGTGGCCGGCCACGAGATGAGCCACGGCGTCACCGCGGCGACCGCCAACCTGAACTACTCGGGCGAGTCCGGCGGCCTCAACGAGGCCACCTCCGACATCATGGGCACCATGGTGGAGTGGTACGCCAACCTGCCCGCCAACCCGCCGAACTACCAGATCGGCGAGCTGATCAACATCAACGGCGACGGCAAGCCGCTGCGCTACATGGACCAGCCGAGCCAGGACGGCTCCTCGGCCGACTACTGGGACGCCAACGTCGGCAACCTGGACGTGCACTACTCGTCCGGCGTGGCCAACCACTTCTTCTACCTGCTGTCCGAGGGCAGCGGCGCGAAGACGATCAACGGGTTCAACTACAACAGCCCGACGGCGGACGGCTCCTCGCTCGCCGGCATCGGCCGGGACAAGGCCGCGCAGATCTGGTACAAGGCGCTGACCGCGTACTTCACCTCGACGACCGACTACGCGGGCGCCCGTGCGGCCACCCTGAGCGCGGCGTCGGACCTGTACGGCGCGAACAGCGCCGAGTACAACGCGGTCGCGGCCACCTGGACCGCGGTCAACGTCAACTGACTCGGGCCTGAACCGGGTCGGGCCTGAGTTGGGCAGGCCCGACCCGGGGCGCGTCCGAGCAGGCCCCGGTCGGACTGTGGGTGCCGAACGGCCGGGTCGGGCGGCGGGGGCGACGGTGTGCGGACCACCGTCGCC